>NZ_JACGAT010000012.1:0-56111 GCF_020137635.1 Campylobacter sp. RM12642 | reverse complement strand
TATTTTCAGAAGCTGGAACTTCAATAATTGCTGGATTTACACTTGTATTGCCAACTTTATCAGTTGCACTAATTTCTACCTTATCACTAGCATTTGGAATAGTAATTACAAAATTACCATCTTTGTCAGCCGTCGCCTTATCTCCATTAGGAGTTGAAACTACCGCTTCTGGCTCTGTTTTACCTGATACTACTACATTTCCTTCTACAACTTCTACTTTAGTATCTGTTATTACAGGAGCTATATTATCTACACTAAATGAGCTATCTACACTATTATTACCATTCTCAACATGATATTTATATAATAATTCAGCATTTGATAAGTCAAAAGTATAGCTATAATCACCATTAGCATCAGCTGTAACTTTTACAGGGAAATGGATTTGAGCTACATTGTTACCATCTAATGTATAACCAATAACATTTATTGTTACTTCAGAATTAGGTGTAGCTCCACTACCTTTTATAGTAAATTCTGTTCCATTTGTTAATTTACCATCTACAATATTAGAATCTTTATCATATACATTTGCAGTTAAATTTAATGGTTTTTCTTCAGGTTTAACTTCAGGTTGAGTATTATCTTCAGTTTTATCTTCTTCAGGTTTAACTTCTGGAGTTACAACATCTTCAGTTTTATCTTCTTCAGGTTTAACTTCAGGTTGAGTATTATCTTCAGTTTTATCTTCTTCAGGTTCAGTTTTATCTTCTTCAGGTTTTACTTCTGGAGTTACAACATCTTCAGTATTTTCAGTTTTATCTTCTTCAGGTTTAACTTCAGGTTGAGTATTATCTTCAGTTTTATCTTCTTCAGGTTTAACTTCAGGTTGAGTATTGTTTCCTGTATTATTTTCTGGATTTTCAGGAACTACATTGTCATTAGCACCATTATTTCCTGGAATTGTAGGAATTTCGCCATTGTTAGCTTCTCCATTAATTTCAGGTGTTACTTGATTACCTTGTGCTAATAAATCATCAAGATTTGCAGCACCTAAGCCGTTGTTGTTAAAGTTAGTAATAACATTATTATCAACTTCTCTTGATAATACATCTGCATAAACTGTGCTTTCGCTACCTGATTGGTCAAACACAACATCATTTAATGTTCCAGTAGCACTAGCAGCACCAGCTTCACCAGCAGCAGTTGCGTCTAATTCTATTTCTCCATTGTTATTTACTAAGTTATTGATTAAGTTATTGATTTTATCATCAATTGCAGCTTCATTTTCAAAGCTTTCACTTGTTAAAATACTATTATCAATCTTTGCAATATTATCTCCTACAATATGTAAAACTTTGCCACTGCTAAGTTCTATATCAACACTTGTATCTTTTCCGATTGTTCTAATAGTATCATTTAGTGATACTGCATCGCCTACATTTAGTGACTTCTCACCATTACCATTAATAGCCTTTACATCGCCTATTAATTTAATAATTTTTCCAGCTTCCGCCATAATATTTCTCCTTGTTGAATTTCAAAACAAGGTTAATTTAACGAAAATATATAAATTCTATTATTGCCCTTCAGTGCAAAAATATAATTTTTACAAAAAAAGGCAAAAAAAATGTATAAAATATTAATTACAAGCTTTAGTAAAACCTAATTCGCAAGCTTTTTGAAAGAATTTTTTTGATTTAGAAGAATCTGTTTTGATATATGTCTTATCATTATCTTTTAATCCATCTTCATACATATATCCAAGTCTAGAACAAGAATAACCATCGCCAATCTTACAAGATTTTTCATAGTTTTTTATAGCTTTTTCAAAATCATTATTATGTTCTTGTAATACCGCTAAGCTAGCACAAGAATCTTTATCATCTAATTCGCAACCTTGCTCATAATACATTTGAGTTTTTTCTATATTGTTTAAATATCTATAAACATCTCCTATTGACTTGCAAGCTTTATAATTTTTATTATTACACTCTTTATCGCTTAAATCAGAAAAATTAGATATTTTATTATTAACAACTTGGGTAGTTAAATACCAATTTGACACCATCTGACAACCATAATCATCGCCTAAACCACAAGCTCTTAAATAAAAATCAATTCCTTGATTAGGATTTAAATTATTAGCAAGTTCTATACAAGAATTAGCAATTCCACCATTGCAAGCTTTAAATAATTCGTCTTGTTTAAATTCTTTATATTCTTTTTTTTGTAAATAAGCATAATTATCACAAGCTTCATAAATGTCATTCTTACAAGCATTATCTAATAAATCATTAGCTTTTTTTATATCCTTATTAACACCAAGCCCTAGATAATACATTTTTCCAAGACTTCCACAAGCTTTTTTATTATTCAAATCACAAGATTTTTTATAATATTTATAAGCATAAGAATAAGAAATCCCCGTTCCTAATCCAAATTCATTCATCTCTCCTAATCTATAACAAGCATTAGAATTATCTTTATTACATTCTTGTTTAAAATTAGGATAAGCTTTTTTATATTCACCCTTTTCAAACAAACTTTCATTAGCACTTAAAGATACCAAAATACCTAAAGCTAATAATATTTTTCTCATACAATCTCCTTAAAAAATATCAAATAAATTAAAGTAAAAATAATATGTAAAAATCGTAAATATTGAAGAGATTAAAAGGGTTGCATTTAGGAGTATAGTTGAAAAATGATTAACGATTTATTAGCTGCAACCCTTTAAAACAAGGAATGGCGTATTATAACCACACAATTATTAAAATAATATTAAACTAAATAAAAATTTTATAAATATTTTATTTTTTATATTATTTATAAATTATTTTCTAAATCTATGCTAAATAAATCATAGTTTTTCCTATAATCTTTTGTAGAAATATTAAAAAACCCTAATAAAGAACTAAATAAATTATCTTGAGATAGTTTAAAATCAAGTTTATCTTTATTGTTATACTCATAATTAGTCCATAAAATAGCCGGAATTTGAATTTGCTCTTTTGGTGCTAAATAATATGGCATTCCGTGCAAATAAAACCCATTTTCTCCTAAACTTTCTCCGTGATCACTTAGATAAAATAAAGCTTTTTTATCGGCATTATCGGTCTTTAAAACATCAATCAAACTAGCTACTATAAAATCAGTATAAAGCAAGGTGTTATCATAAGTGTTATATAAATTATCTTCGCTACATTCTTGCAATTTATTTGTATTACAAGTTGGAGTAAATTTTTCAAATTCTTTTGGATATCTAAGATAATAACTTGGCCCATGAGAACCTTGCAAATGCACTATTATTAATGTATTTTTATCTTTTTTACTTTTTAATATATTCTTAGTTTCATCAACTAACCATCCATCATAATCTTTACTTTTAATAATAGAATTAATGTCATTACAAACATTTTGACAACCTCCAGAATTATTATCTATCCAACGCACATCAATAAAACGATTTAAAAGATTTAAAACATTCTCATAATTTTCACCTTTTTTAAAATCTACCCTATCATGCAATGAAAACATACAAGGTAAAGATTGAGCAGTGGCAGTCCCGCAAGATGTAAAATTACTAAAATAATTAATATTTAAATTCTTAGTATAAAAATTAGTATCGTTTTTAGCATATCCGCCTAAAGAATAATTTTTTGCCCTTGCAGTTTCTCCTACTACTAAAATAAAAGTTTTGCTCTCATTATCATCTTGAATAGAAGCATCAAGCCCTATTTTTACCATCTCTTCTTTAGGAGTGAATTTTGATTTTGTTATTTTAATAGCAGAATATATTTGATGAAATGGCACATTGTAATATCTTATGTCATCATTAGTTCTAATAAAAGGTATAAAAGTTCTAGAATTAGTAAATACTATGACAAAAATCAATATAGCACTTAAAATAATTGAAACTATTTTAGCTAAATAATAACCTTTTTTTATATTAATAAATTTTAGCAAAATTATTGGTAATACAACGCTTAATAATATAAAAAACACAAAAGATAAAGAAAATAAATCGCTCATTTCTCTTTTGTCTGTTAAAAATACATTAGCTACCATATTTCCATCAATAACTACATTGTAAGTTTTAATAAAATATATACTAAATCCAGTGCATATTATTAAAATAATAGAACAAATATAAGCCAAAATTCTAAAAAAACATAATATATTAACAACTAAAAATATCAATGTAAAATATATAATATTTACTATTGTAAAAAAATAAATATCACTTATTTTATTACTCAAAAATGCAAGCATAGAAAAATAATTCAAAGCAATTATATATGCACTTAAAACAAAATTAAATAAAATTGGATTTATCTTTAACATTTACTACCTTTTTGTATAGTTTTTATCATTATAAATAACTTAATTTAAGGAATAGTTTTGAGATTAATTTCGTGGAATGTAAATGGTTTAAGAGCAATTTGTGATAAAGATGGGTTTTCGTTTTTAGAAAAATACCCTACTGATTTTTTAGGTATTCAAGAGATAAAAGCAACACCTGATAAATTTCCAAAAGATATAAACAATTTAGGCTTTAAAGATATTAAATCAAATTCAGCAAAAAGAGCTGGATATTCTGGTGTTATGAGCTTTTTAAATTTTGAATGCGAGAGTAGATTTGCCCAATTTTTTCCTGATGATGAAGGAAGAGTTTTAGAGCATAGTTTTAAAGATATTGTTTTGTTTAATATATATTTTCCAAACGGACAAAGCGGTGATGAAAGATTAGATTATAAAATGAAATTCTATGATGATTTTTTAGAATATTTAAAAAAATTATTATTAGAAGGTAAAAAAATCATAATTTGTGGAGATGTAAATACAGCACACCGCCCAATAGATTTAACTCACCCAAAAGCTAATGAAAAAACAAGTGGATTTTTACCAATTGAGCGTGAGTGGATTGATAGATTGCTTGATGCTGGATTTGTTGATACATTTAGATATATAAACGGAGATATTCCTGAAAAATATTCGTGGTGGAGCTATCGTGCAGCTGCTAGAAATAGAAATGTTGGTTGGAGAATTGATTATTTTTTCATATCAAATAATCTTACCCCTTATTTAAAAGACGCCTTTATATTAAGCGATGTAATGGGCTCTGATCATTGTCCTGTTGGTATTGATATTGAAATCTAAAATAAATGAGTTTTTAAATTCTAACAATATTTGCGTAGTTTCTACAAACGAGCCTTATTCGGCTACTTTGTTTTATAAATTTGATGAGATTAATGAAGCATTGCTTTTTATCTCATCGCCTACTTCAAGGCATATTAAATTAGATGAATTATTAAGTGCAGCAATTTATACAAACAATCCAATTAAAGGTGTTCAAATAATAGGAAAATTATTATTAGCAAATGAAACCCAAAAAAGGCTTTATTTAAATACATATAAAGCTGCTAATTTTGCACTAAATCACAAAATTTATGCGTTAAAGCTCAAATATTTAAAATACACAGATAATACCCTAATGCTACCTAAAAAAACGGAGATTTTTTATGAATGAATTTATACTTGATATAAGTGCTACTTTATTTTTTAGTTTTTTACTAATTTATTTTGTAATTAAAAGGATAAAAAAATGAAAGCATTAATTATTTGTGATAGCTTTAAAGGCTCTCTTAGTTCAAAACAAGCAAACGAAGCTATCAAAAAATCTTGCGATAAATTAAATATAAACTCAATTCAACTAGCTATTTCTGATGGTGGAGAAGGTTTTTTAGAAAGTATAAATGATAAAATCAATGCTACAAAACTCTATTTAAACTTAAAAAATGCTTATGGTATTAGAGATTATAAGGGTTATTATCTTTTAAAAGAAAATAAAGCATATTTTGAAATGGCAGAATTTGCAGGATTAATCGCTCTTAATGAAAATGAAAAAAATCCTTGCAAAACTAGCACAATTTCACTAGGTATTGCCATAAAAGACGCTATTAATAATGGTGCAAATGAGTTTATAATAGGCATTGGTGGCTCGGCTACAAATGATGCTGGAATAGGAATGCTAAGTGCTTTAGGATACGAATTTTTAGATGAATTTGAAAATATTTTAAAACCTATCGGAGAAAATCTAATAAAAATTGCAAAAATAAATGATAAAAATGTATTAAAAGAGCTTAAAAACTGCAGCTTTAAAATAGCTTGTGATGTGAAAAATCCACTATATGGAGAAAATGGTGCAGCGTATGTCTATGCAAGGCAAAAAGGTGCAAATGATGATGAAATTAAAATGCTTGATTTGGGTTTAAAAAATTTTGCAAAAGTTTGTGAAAAATATTTAACTAAAGATTATTCACAATTTCAAGGTTGTGGTGCTGCTGGTGGGCTTGGATTTGGCTTTAAAGCATTTTTAAATGCAGAATTTGAAAGTGGATTTTCATATATTAAAAACCTTTTAAATCTTGAAGAATTAATTAAAAACTCTGATTTAATAATAACAGGAGAAGGTGCTTTTGATAATCAAAGTTTGATGGGAAAAGTAATCGGAGAAATTAATCAAATTTGTAAAATTTATGATAAAAAATTAATAATATTTTGTGGTTTAAATAATAGTGATTTTAAAAATTGCTTTTCTTTAACAAAAGCATTTTCTAATAAAACAAAAAATGAATTAATGCAAAATAGCATTGCCTATCAATGCTTAAATGAGCTTTCGTTTAATGTATTGCAAACTTTTCTTGCTAAAAAATAATTTTTAACAAGGAGATATTATGCTTAAAAAAATTATAACTCACGAGCTTTTTGCTCCAATTTTATTGATTTTTATGACTATACTTGCTTTAGCTCTTAAAAATTCAAATCTAAACACTTATTATGAACTCATTACTAATTATAAAGCAGGTGTGATTTTTGGAGATTTAAACCTTATAAAACCACTTACTTTATGGGTAAATGATGGGCTTATGGCTATATTTTTCTTTTGGGTTGGATTAGAAGTTAAAAAAGAAATCCTAATAGGAGAATTAAGCAATATAAAAGCTGCTAGTTTGCCACTAATTGCAGCACTTGGCGGAGTAATTGTCCCTGCTATAATTTATAGTTTAATTAATATAAACGATAGTTTTGCTTTACAAGGCTTTGCAATACCGACTGCAACTGATATTGCTTTTGCTTTAGGAGTTTTATTATTACTTGGAAATAAAATTCCAAAATCTTTAACAATATTTTTACTAAGCCTTGCAATATTTGATGATGTTGCTGCAATTATTATAATCGCTTTATTTTATACAAATGAGCTAAGTATTTTAAGTCTTAGCCTTGCTACTTGTGGTTTAGCTATTTTGCTATTATTAAATTATTTGCATATTTGCATAAAAAGCCTTTATGTGATTATTGGTGCATTTATTTGGGTTTGCGTTCTTAAAAGTGGAGTTCATGCAACTTTAGCTGGTATGGCGTGTGCGTTTTTTATACCATTAAACACTAAAGATAATAAAGAATTTTTAGAACACATAATGCACGATTTAACACCTTATATAAATTATTTTATATTGCCTTTATTTGCTTTATTTAATGCTGGAGTTTTGATTAATGGTCTTAATTTAAATGATTTTAATGCAGTATTTTTTGGAGTATTTTTAGGTCTATTTTTAGGCAAACAATTAGGTGTATTTAGCTTTTGCTTAATTGCTAGTAAATTTGGCTTTAAATTACCATCAAATAAAGTTCAATTATACGGGGTTTGCATACTAACAGGTATTGGTTTTACTATGAGCTTTTTTATAAACACTCTTGTATTTGAAAATAATCCTGAATTATTTAATAGCGCAAAATTAGCAATACTTAGTGCTTCTTTTGTATCAGCTGTATTAGGCTATATTTGGCTAAGATTTATAAGCAAATAATCATATTAACTCCTATAAAAAGGAGTTAATTTAAATTCTATTGTATTTATAATAAGCAGCACAAGCACCTTCACTACTTACCATACAACTTCCTATTGGATTATTAGGCGTGCATAAATTACCAAAAACTTTACAATCAGTTGGCTTTGCAAGTCCTTTTAAAATCTTAGGGCATAGACAGGCTTTGTTTTCTGCTTTTGTATTTGTTTTTATATCAAATACTTTTTTTGCGTTTATATAATCATATTCATCTTTTAGCTCCAAACCGCCATTACTAATAACACCTAAGCCACGGAATTCAAAATCATCACGCCTAAAGTATTTTTCAATTAATTCTTTAGCTTTTTCATTACCATTTTTACTAACTAATCTTGAATACTCATTATAAACATTATGAGTTTTATTCTTAAATTGTAAGCTTAAATTTAATAGCGAGTGCATTAAATCAACAGGCTCAAAACCACTTATAGCAAATGGTTTTTTATAAGTATTAGCCATATTTAAATATGCGTTTTCTCCTATTATCACGCTTACATGTGATGGGGCTAAAAAGCCATCAATATTACAATCTTTATCATTTAATAAGGCTTCAACAGGCTCAGGAACTCTTACATGATTTATATGAAAAAATACATTTTTAAGCCCCATTTCAAGCACTTTTTCAATCAAAACCGCACTCATAGGAGTAGTAGTTTCAAAACCTATTGCAAAAAATATAATCTTTTTATCTTTATTTTCATTTGCGATTTTTAATACTTCTAGTGGACTATAAAGCGCTCTAATATCCTTGCCTTGTGCTCTTAATTTTTCTAAACTCGTATTACTAGCAGGAACTTTAATCAAATCAGCAAGTGTGCAAAAAATAGCACCTTCCATACTTGCTAAAAAAATAGCTTCATCAAGCCTACTTTTTGGCATTACACAAACAGGACAACCTGGCCCATGAATAAAGTTAATATTAGGCAAAAGAGAAGGGATTGAGTATTTTATAAGTGAATGCGTGTGCCCGCCACAAATCTCCATTACATTATAAACCCTATCAAGCTTAACATTATTAATTAGTTTTTTTAAATTATTAATAATATTTGCGTCTTTATATTCTTTTATGTAATTCATAAAAACCTACTTTCAATCTCTTCGCTACCTATCTCATCTGCAATTTGCTTATATAATTCTAAGCTTTCTTTAGCAGCTGCTTCATCAATTTTTTGCATAGCAAAACCAACATGAATTAATACAAAATCTCCCACATTAACCTGCTCAGGTATCAAATCAAGGCTAACCCCACGCTTAATCCCTAAAGTATCAACCTGTGCAAAATTATTTTCATCAACACTTAAAACTTTTGATGGTATAGATAAACACATATTAACTCCTTAAAGATTTAAAATATTCACAAAGTTCGGCAATTCCTTCGCCTGTAGTGCTACTTACACAAAAGATTTTTACATTTGGATTTAATTTTTTTGCTTCTTGTGTGATAGTTTCTAGGCTAAAATCAAAATATTTTGCTATATCCATTTTAGTTAATACTATCACATCAGCTCTTTTAAACATAACAGGATATTTTGCTACTTTATCACTTCCTTCAGGACTTGATAAAAGCACAACATTTAAATTCTCGCCCAATTTATATGATGCAGGGCATACTAAGTTGCCTATATTTTCTATTACACAAAACTCTGAATTACTAATATCAAGATTTTTTAGAGCTAAATCTATCATTTTTGCGTCTAAATGACAGCTTTGACCTGTGCTTATTTGATATGCTTTAGCACCTGCTTTGATAATCCTATCAGCGTCCTTATTAGTCTCTAAATCCCCTTCAATTACGCATAATTTTAATAAATTATTTTTTATAATATACTCAAGTAGAGTGGTTTTACCACTACCAGGAGAGCTCATAAAATTAAGGCAATATAAATTAGATTTTTTAAAAAACTCTTGATTGATTTTTGCTTGATTTTCGTTTTCAGCCATAATTTTTGCTTTTGCTTCAATGATTACTTTCATTACCTACTCCTTAAATTTTTCACATTTTACTAAGTAAAAGTATTTACAATGGCAACAAAAATCATTTTATAAATAATAGACCAAATTCTAAGTAAAAATTTAATACTAATATTTAAATTAATTAAAACTTAATTTTTAAAATTAATTTAAATATTTAACTTTTAAATATAAAATTTATCAATTTTTTTTAATTAAAGGATAAAAAATGGATATTCTTATGAATTTACCTAATTCTTTACAATTTGCTATACAACTAGCTATTGTATGTATTTGCCTATTTTATGGCTCAAAAAAAGGTGGAATTACTCTTGGAATGTTAGGTGGCGTTGGGCTTATTGTGATGATTTTTGGCTTTGGTGTAAAACCAGGAAAACCAGCAATTGATGTTATGCTAACTATTTTAGCAGTTGTTGTGGCTAGCGCAACACTTCAAACCAGTGGTGGTCTTGATGTAATGCTTCAAATAGCTGAAAAAATTCTTAGAAAAAATCCAAAATATATTAGTATTTTAGCTCCAATTACAACTTGCACCCTAACAATTCTTTGTGGCACAGGGCATGTTGTTTATACAATTTTACCTATTGTATATGACATAGCTATTAAAAACAATATTAGACCTGAAAGACCGATGGCAGCAAGTAGTGTTTCAGCACAACTTGGAATAATTGCTAGCCCAGTATCAGTGGCTGTAGTAACTCTAACAGCATTTATTATTAATAGTAATCATCACTTAGCAGGATTTGATGGATATTTGGACTTACTTAAAATTACAATACCATCAACTTATTTAGGAGTGTTTTGCGTTGGAATATTTAGCTGGTTTAGAGGTAAAGATTTAGATAAAGATAGTGAATTTCAAGAAAAAATTAAAGATGAAGAATTTAAAAAATATGTTTATGGTAGTGGGTGCAAATCATTAATAGGTGAAAAATTACCTAATAGTGCTTGGTTATCAATGTGGATATTTTTAGGCGCTATTGCCTTAGTTGCTATTTTAGGATATTTTTCAAATCTACGACCTGCATTTAACATAAAAGTTGATTCAGCAAGTATTTTAATCGTAGATAATAATGCTAAAACAATGAAAGAAATACCTATTAAGAATTCAAATCTCATAATTACTTATAATGAATTAAATAAAACTATTAAAGATGGTAAAGTAAAAAACACGAAAGAAAATATAAAAGCAATTAGCATTGATAATAATCTACAAATAACACAAGAAAATAACTATGTAATTATTAATAATGAAAAATTTGAAAATGCAAAAATTATTTTTAGCGATAAAAAAGAACAAGCAAAACCTTTAGGAATGGTTGAAGTAATTCAAATTTTTATGCTTTTGGCAGGTTCATTAATAATAATCTTTACAAAAACTAATGCAAATAATATTTCAAAAAGTGAGATATTTAAATCTGGAATGGTTGCTCTTGTGGCTGTATTTGGAATCTCTTGGATGGCTGATAGTATGGTTGCAACACATACTCAAATGATAAAAGATAGCTTAGGAAATATATTAAGCGAATATCCTTGGACTTACACAATAGTTTTAATAATAATTTCTAAATTAGTAAATTCTCAAGCAGCTGCACTTGTAGCGTTTGTGCCACTAGCTTTAAATATAGGAGTTAATCCAGCTGTTATTTTAGCATTCGCACCAGCTTGTTATGGCTATTTTATTTTGCCAACATATCCAAGTGATTTAGCAGCTATTCAATTTGATAGAAGCGGAACAACTCGTATAGGAAGATTTGTAATAAATCATAGTTTTATTATTCCTGGTTTTATAGGTGTTATTACTTCAAGTATCTTTGGATATTTTCTTGCGAGTTTTTATGGTTACTTATAAATTTTGCCCTATTTTAGGGCAAAATTAAGATTTTAATTTGCCAATATTTAACTAGAATTTAAAATATTATTTTCCAATAAAGCTATAATTTAAAACCTAGAAACTATAATCTCAATTATCTTATCATCTTCTAATTCAAGCCTAATGCTAACACTTTTGCCCAAAAGTATTTTAGTAAAATAAAAATATTCATTTTTCATTTTAAATTCTAACTGGCTTAAAGTCTTTTGTATCTCATCATAACTTTTGCCTTTTATATCATTATTTATATCATCTAATATGCTTTTATCAAGCACAAGGCAAACTCTTTCAAGGTTACTACACTTTAAATTTGATTTTAAAATCCTTGTTATGAGCTCATTGGGTTGTTTTAAAAAATCATCATAATACCACCAAGCATAAAGCATAGCCAAAGTTAAAGCTAAGTATTTTTTAAAATAAACATTATAGTTTTTTCTAGCAGTATATAAATATACAAAGCCAAATATCGCAAATGGCACGAGATTTTTAAGAGTATCAATGCTCTTATAAACGCTTTTATCATAAAGACAAAAATTATAAATAATCTTAGCAAGGCAAACACACGATATAAAAAGCGAAATATGTCTTAAAAGTAAATAAAACTTATCTTGCAAGATTATCTTACTATCCAAATCATCTTGAGATAGTAAAAGATAAATCCTAGAAAAAAGAAAAGCAAATATAAAGCAAGGAATATAACTAAAATCTCCTATATAAAATGGTATAAAAAACAAAAACCAAGCTAGATAAAAAAGCGTATTTTTAAAAATCACATTAGCTTTTGCTAAAAACCTTTTAAAGCCATTTTGTTATCCTTAAAAGCAAAAATATTTAAATTTAAAAATCACTAAAAATAAAATTGAAATTCCTAATTTAAATTCCTTTTAAAATATCTTGAAAATACATTAAATTTTAACGGAATTTAAAATCGGAATTTCAATATTTTTTATCCTTTAATATCCTAATTATTCAGCCTTTTTATCCAAAAAATTATCAATATTTTTTGTAATATACATAAGAACATATAAAACTATCATTATAAGAATTGTTCCTGTAATTAGTGCGAATTGCTCCATTTGAAGCACAGAAAATAATACTGCATAAACACCGCCTAAAAATAGTAGCATTCCAAAACCAAATTTTTTGCTATTTGTAAGAGCTTTTATATAAAGTGCGTTTGGTATTACGACCATTAATGTAGCGATAATATAGGCAAGTTCAAAACTAAAATATTCTGACATTGAAAGCAAAACTAAATAAAACAAAGTTAGCGAAAATCCAACAACTCCGTATTGGATATAATGAGTTGGTTTTTTGCCTAAAATTTCAAAAACATAAACCACAAATAAGCTAAGCATTATAAATAATATGCCGTATTTAGCAGCTCTTATTACTTGTCTGTAATGAGTAATGCCTTCGTATAGATTAATACCGATTAGATTATCATTTAGATAATGATTTGAATTATTTATAGCTTTTTGATAATTCATAGTAAATGGCATAATTTCATATTTTGCGTTAAAGCCGTTATTATCAAGATTTTTACTAACAGGCAATGTCCCATAAAAACTAGGCTTACTTTCTTTTGAATTAATATCTAAGGTATTCTTTTGCGCTAAAGGAAGTATCTCTATACCTTTTGAGCCCCTTAATGTGAAAGAAATTTCAAAAGGTGTATTATTTTTCAACATATTTTTATTAATTAGTGATGAAATTCCATATCTTAAATGAGAATTTTTACTATTTGTCCCTGCATTTGGTTTTAAATCAATGCTATTTAGTTTAAAAGTTGAGATATTTACTAATGATTTTGCATCTAATAAACCTAAAGATAAATAAATTTCATCAAAGTCTTGCGGTAATTTTTCATCTAAATCAGCAAAATTACCACCAATGCTAATATTTGCGTTATAAACACTAGCTTTATATATTCCTTTTTGTCTAACCTCATCTAAAATATCAATTTTTACATCAATTTGGCTTGGAATTATGATTTTTTCGTAAGGGACTTTTTGCGTAATCGTATTGCCTTCTTCATCTTTTATATTTTGTTCTTTAGTGCCATTTATTACTAGAAAAATCCCGTGTATTGTTTGCTTTTGACCCCATTCATTACCTAGAGTATCAACCATATTTTCATAAGTATCATTTCTCTCATTTATTATTCCGTTTATAAAAAACAATGGTATTTGAAGTAATATTGCAAGTAAAAATATAAAACCTACTTTTTTAGTTATTGAATTAGATGGTATTTTAATCATTTTATTTCCTTTTAATTTTTAAAATATTTATCATATACAAAATAAGCTTAAATTACAAATACCAAACGAAATTCCTATTTTAAATTCCACTGCAAATAATTAAAATTTATATTTATTAAAATCACTAAACGATTTTTTTCGTTTATTATATTTTTCCACAAAGCTTAAATACCTAGCTTTTTTAAAAGTTCGCTTGATTTTGCTAGGTTTTTGCTAAGTGAGTTTAGAATTTCATCTACGCTGCTTAGCTCTTTTTCTTCTTTTATGTTTGGATTTTTTGCACTTAAATCGTAGTTTTTAAGAGCAAGTTCGCTTTTGCTTACTAGCCATGAGTTTTCAGTGATTTTACGCTCCTTAACACAAGCTAAAAAATCTTTAAAATGCTCATACTCTAAAGGCTTATTTTTAGTTAGTTTATAAGGTGGTATTAGCTCATAATAATATACCTCATCACTATCATTTAAAAACCTTTTACCAAGCGAGAAAAACAGCACATTAGTTTTAACAGCACTATAAGGCAAAAATACCTCACTAGGAAGGCTTAAAACGCACTCCAAATTATACTCATTTACCAAATCTTGCTTTACACTTGTAAAGGCGTTTGAGTTTTGAAACAGCACTCCTTCAGGCACTACCACAGCACATCTGCCGTTTATTTTAAGGCTTTTTAGGATATGTTGTAAAAATAGTAGCTCTGTGGCGTTTGATTTTACTAAAAAGTTGTTTTGGATTTGCTCTTTTTCTTTGCCACCAAATGGTGGATTTGCTAGGATTATTTCATATCTATCATCTTCACTTATGTCGGTGATTTTTTTATTTAGGGTGTTTGTTTTAATGATATTTGGGGATTTTATGCCGTGCAAAATCATATTCATCACACCCATTGCATAGCTTAGTGGGGTCTTTTCTTTGCCGTGCAAGGCGTCATTTTGTATAAAATCTATCTCATCATTGCTAAGGCTTGTTTTATCTCTCATCACATGCAAAAAGCTCTCACACAAAAACCCACAACTACCACAGGCAGGGTCATACACACGCTCATTTGCCTTTGGGTCTATCACTTCAACGATAGCTTTTATAAGTGGTCTTGGGGTGTAAAACTCCCCACTATTTCCCCCATCACTCCCCATATCTTTTAGCAGTTTTTCATACACTAGGCTTAGTGCAAACACATCATCATCTTTACTAAAGTTACATTCATCAATGATATTTATGATATCTCTTAAAGTTTGTTCATTAACTATTCTATTATTTATGCCTTCAAAAATACCGCCGATTTTATACTCAATGCTTTTAAAATCATCGTTATTTTTAAAGCTTTTTAGATAGACAAAAAGCTCATTATTTACAAACTTAGTCAAATCATCACCGCTTAGGGCGTTTTTGATATCTAGTGTGCCATCTTCTTTTTTAGGTGCTGCCCAACTACTCCACGCAAATTTGCTATCAAGTATGCTTACATACTCCTTATCATCATAAAACGCCTTTTCTTCAAGCTCTTTTTCATAATCATCTAAAAATTTTAAAAATAGTATCCAACTAATTTGCTCCGTATAATGCATAGCCCCACTTATGCCATCATCACGCCTTAAAATGTCTGTTATTTGGTCTATTTTGTTTTGCATTTTTGTCCTTTTATATCTTTTTGATATGTTAAATTTTTTAACATATTAAGCTTAGAATTTATTTCGTGTATTTTAAATCTTTGCTGTTTTAAAATTTATGTATTTTACACTTATTTTAAAGCCAAAACACCTAAAACACACAAATCCACTTAAAAAAGCATAAATCCTAAAAAGTCTAATTTTTAGCATAGAAATTCTAAGACTTATCCAACCACCGAGTAATGCTCGGTAGTTACCAACAAACGAAATTTAAACTAAATTACGGATCTAAATTCCACTCACAACCCACCCTTAAAGGCTAAGTCTAATAAACTTTCTTTTAACTCTTCATAATCTTTTAGCCTTTTTGCATAAAGCTCTTTTAGTTCTTTTATGGTCTTTGCTTTGCTCTCTAGCTCTTTTGCGATACGCTCTTGCTCTTTTAATGGTGGCAACGGGATTTGAATATTAAATATATCCTTATCCGATACTGCTGGATATTGTGCTCCTTTAATAAATCTAGCTACAAAATCCGTTACATAATCACTAAGTAAAAAATAAAAAATATATTTTTTGACATCTTTTTTAGCTCTTATAATACAAAAACCCGTAGAAGCTATGGGGTTATAATATTCTTGATTAACCATAGCTATATTTTTAAGATTTGGTCTAGTGGTGGCATATAAAATATCTCCAAATTTTACTTGCCTTTTAGCTCTGCTTGGAGCTTGTGTGCTATTGATTTTCTTGTAATCTAAAATCATAAAATTTTTATTATCTATTGATGAAATATCTATGTAAGAAATATCATCGTTAAAATCTTTGAGATTTGCATTTTTTGTTTTTTCGCAAATATCCCCAAGTTTTTCCCATTTCCAAGTGGGTGGGAGTGTGTAGGTGTCGTTGTCTAGCTTTGATTTTAGGGGGTTAAAACTATCATTTAGGATACTTTGCCACAACTCATCAAGGCTTAGCAAATCAGCTTTTACTAGCCTTATACTCTCATCAATACTTGCAAATTTTTCATCAAGTATCTTTACAATTTTCCTTTGCTCTTCAAGTGATGGCAATGTGATTTGAAATTCTTCCAAATCTTTAAATCTTAGATTGTTAATATTAGACCCTTTTGAAACCCCTTGAATATATTTATGATATTCAAAACTTTTAAAATAATATGATAAAAAATAAGGATTTAAGCTTTCATCTGTTGCCCTAAAAACTCCACAAAAAGCACCAAAAGAAAAGTCATTTAAATCTTTTAATATAATGTTTTTACCTACAATATGCTTACTACCACTACTCATAGCAAATAAAATATCATTATCTTGAATAATTTTATTTTCTGCTAATTCTTTAGGGACTATTTGAAGTTCATCTAAATTTAATTGGCTTTGAATGTTGTTAGCTCTTAATAAAAATACAGAATTTTCATCTTTTTCGTTAAGTAGTTGTTCTTTTTTATATGAAACTCCCCTTATAAATATACCTAAATCTTTAAGCTTTTTAACTTCCCAACCATTCGGTAATTTTGTCATTTATTACCTTTTTTAAGCTCATTACTCAAATCTTGTTTAAACTGTTTAAATAACTCATCTTCTTGCAACTTTGATATTATTTTATTGATAATGTATTGTTGCGGAGTTATGTCTTTTGTATTTAAATGTTTATCATTTACATAAGAAACTATTGCACCAAATATGCGTTTTGCTATTTCTTTGCTTTCTTTGGCTTTTTCTTTTTCTCTAGATAACTTATGATATTCATCACATGATTCTTTTATGGTTTTTTCTTCGTTATTATATTTTAACTTATGAGTTTTTAAATTTTCTAGATGATTACCATCTATTTCATTATAAAACATTTCATCTTTTATAAGTTGTTTCACTAGCTCTTTTTCAACATCTTCTATAGGTAAAAATAAAAAATCATTTTTATTGCTTCCTTTATCACGTTGGTCTCCATCTTTTATTGGTATAACTTTCGCTGTTCCATAAATATTATTTTTATTATGTTTATCTAGCATATTTTTCACTTGACCTTCGCCACCTACAGGTATAACTATAGTTTTCCTTCCTATGATACTTACCATATTATGTAATATAGCATTTACAAACATTTCAGCTAAATCATCCTCGACAAGTACAACATAATCATAACAATTAAATTGATAAAGCTCGGAATTTATCATTCCTGGATATGTTGGAGTTGAATATGTTTGATTGTTAAAATAATATATATCATTAGGATTAATATGATTAATTGCTACAAGCGAGTGTGTTGCAAGTATAAATAAAATATTATATTTCTTAGCAAATATTTTTAGCCTTTTTAAAAATCTTTGCTGTGCTAATGGACTTAACCCTAGCTCAAATTCATCTATCACTATGAGCTTACATTCTTTATTATCTGTTATATAAAAAGATATTATTTTTAAAATTGATAATAAAAAATATTCACCAGTACTAAAATCAAATTCTCTGATTATATTACCATTATGCTCTATATAATAAATAATTTTTATATTTTTATTATTTTGTTTTAAATTATCACTTTTAAAATTGCTATCAAACTTATATAATAAATCAAAATTTAAATTACTAAAATAACCATCTTTACAATCTTCCTTGTCATTTATTATATATTCTAAATTTTCTATAATAAAGTCTAATTTTTCTTTTGTTTTTTTATATGTATTTACTAGATTATCTTTGTCGTTTGGTTCTTTAAATTTTTTATACATATTAGATTTAAAATTGTTTTTATTTTTTAAATGTTCAAATCTCACACCAGATAAAATTGATAATTCAAAAAAACCTTTAATTTTTTTTATTGGTTTTGTTGAAGTTTTACTCCATTGTGATTTTTTCTCCCATACTTCTTCCTCATTACCACAACTTGATATATATGTTATTTTTGCTTCTTTATGTCTTCCTTTAAAATTAGATGATAAACTAGTTTTGTTATCGGCAAAAAAATTATCTTTATCTTTTCTTATAAAAATACCAATACAAGTCAATAATGTTGATTTACCACTTGCATTATCACCTATAAATAATTTAACACCACTTTCTATATTTAAATCAAAAGTCATTTCTTTTACTTTTCTAACATTCTCTATTTTTATACGATATTGCTGCATATTTTCTCCTTATAAAAATAAATTAAATAAAAATCATACCCTAAAAAGCTCTTCTTGGAGCTTTTCAAAACTTGCCTTTAATAGCTCTTTTGAACCAAAGCCTTGTGCGATTTTGTCCTTATCTAATGTGCTATTTGTTAGCAAGGTGCCAAGCCCTGCGTCAAATTCTTTTATGCCAAATCTTTCGTATTTATCAAGCAAGAAATTCATAAAAGCCATAGCATTATCATCTTTGATATCTTTTATAAACTCCGTATTTTTAAGGCTTTG
Source organism: Campylobacter sp. RM12642 (assembly GCF_020137635.1). Classification (NCBI taxonomy): domain Bacteria; kingdom Pseudomonadati; phylum Campylobacterota; class Epsilonproteobacteria; order Campylobacterales; family Campylobacteraceae; genus Campylobacter; species Campylobacter sp. RM12642. The sequence continues at coordinate 37,140 of NZ_JACGAT010000012.1, read as the reverse complement.
TACTCTGTCCTTTCTACTCTTTTTAAACGCCCCAAAGCTAAGATAAGCAAACACATCATACAAATCACAATCATCAGCATTTAGTATATGCTTTAGCTCTTCTAAGTCTTCATCGCTTATACCATTTGCTTCTAAAGTCTTTAAAAACTCAAGCCTAGTTTTTTTCTCACTCCAAATTTGCCTTAGCATTTGCTCGTTTGCTACAACTGCTCTAACTTTACCTAGCACTGCTTCTAAAAACTCTTTTGTATCTAGTGGGATATCATCGTTTAGGGTGTATTTTATCTCTACCTTGTCTAGTCTTGGGTATTTGCCAAGATATACCACAGGCTTATTTTTGCTAGGCTTTTTTATGATTTCTTTCGGTTCTTTTTCTTCTTTGCTCTTTGGCTTTAGCTTGATGGGCTCATCACTCATCATCTCGCCGTCCCATTCGCTATCATAAAAAAGCTCGGTTGAGTTAGTAAAATCAATTATCGTGAAAAAATCCTTGCCTTTATAAACTCTAGTTCCTCTACCTATAATTTGTTTAAACTCTACCATAGATGCGATGTTTGAAAGTAAAACTATATTTCTAACATTTCTAGCATCTACTCCTGTGGTTAGCATTTTTGAGCTTGTGAGTATTACTGGGTAGGCTTTGTCGTTGTCTTGAAAAAGGCTTAGATAATCAAGCCCGATTTTACTTTCATCGCTAGTAACTCTTACGCAATAATCATTGTGATTTACGCTTTTGTGTTTATCTATGTAGTGTCTTATTTCACTTGCGTGTTTTTGATTAGCACAAAAGATGATGGTCTTATCCATAGGATTTTCCATATTTTCTAGAATTAGCTTTGCTACTAGGTCGTTGTAGGCTGGTATGCTTATGTTTTTTTCAAACTCGCTAAATTTATAGCGTGGTTTTTCTAGCTCTCCTTTTACTATATCGCCAGTGCTGTAAATATAGCCATCGCTTAGGCTTGTGCTTAGCTTTTTTACCTTATACGGGGTCAAAAATCCATCGTTTATGCCGTCTTTTAGGCTGTATTTATAGATACTTTCGCCAAAGTATTTATAAGTATCTATATTAATATCTGCTTTTGGTGTGGCTGTTAAACCTAGCTGGGTGGCACTTTCAAAATATTTTAAAATCTCTTGCCACGAGCCATTTTCGTTCGCTCCGCCCCTATGGCACTCATCAATGATTATAAGGTCAAAAAAATCTTTTGGGAATTTAGTATAAAACTCGTTGTAGTTTTTGTCTTCACTTGCTAAGCTTTGATATATTCCAAAATACACATTTGCACTTTTTATCATGCCATCTTTTTGGCTTGATTCTAGACTAACGCAGTCATTTTCTATTGGGTTAAACTCTCCTAAGGCTTGATTTCTTAGGCTTATTCTATCGCATAGAAAAAGGATTTTTGGCTTTCTTGGGGCGCTATTTTTGTTCCATCCAGCGTTAAGTAGTCTTGTAACTATCGCAAAGGCTATGGTGGTCTTGCCTGTGCCTGTGGCTAGGGTTAGAAGCATTCTTGATTTGTTTTGCAAAATGCCTTTTATCACGCTATCAACGGCTATTTTTTGATAGTATCTTAGCTGTTTGTTTTCTACTACTAGCTCTTTTTGGCTTAGAAGTTTTTGCTTTGCTAACTCGCCAAAAGTTTTTTGATATAGCTCATCTGGAGTTGGAAACTCATCTATAAATTCGCCTTTTGAAAATCTCATATCATACTCATAAAGCTCACGCCCATTGGTTGAATATACATAGCGAATATTTAGGATTTTTGCATATTCTTTGCCTTGCTGTAAGCCGTCTTGGCAGTCTTTACCTATCCTTTTTGCTTCTATTATTGCTAGGTTGTTGTTTTTGTGATGAAGTAGATAATCAGCGAATTTTCTAACCCCACGCTTACCGCCGATTAGTATCCTACCATCAGTGAAATAATACTCTTTCCTAATGTTTTCCTTAAGCCACCCAGCGTTTTCTAGCTTTATATCAATATATTTTGCCCTAGTTTCATTTTCTAACATTTAAATCCGCCAATAATTTATGAAATTTATTAGAAATATATATAAAATTATTAAAAATTACAAATATTAAAATAATTTTTATATTAATAATCTTTTAATAAATATAATAAATTACTTATAAAAATTTGTTCTTTGCTTTTTAATTCTAATATTGGACTTTCATCTTCTTTAATACTATTTAAGTTAATCCCTAAAATAGCCATTTTGCTATCTTTACCAGTTACTTGCTCAATAGCCACATCATCAGTGTTTGGAGATAAAAATATCCCCAAAGGTGCGTTAAATCTATACATATAAGCACTCATTTGATACAAGTCTTCTCTACTTATAGCACCATCCACACAAGATATTTGACCAAAACAAGAATAATTTTTATATTTTGCATCTAGCACAGCTACGAGCTTACTATCTTTATAAATAAAAAAATCAGGTCTAAGCTCTCTTTTATTATCATTAAAAAGATAATTTTTACTAGCAAAATTACCATTAACAACCTTAAAACCTTGCAAATTTTTACTCATTAGCTTATATAAATACCCTTCCCAAACTTCGCTTAAATCTAAAAAATATCCAAAACCATTTGAATTATTAAAACTTGATTTTGAACCTTGATTTTTGATGATTAGCTCGCTTAAAGATACTACCTTTTGATAAGCTTTATTTAGTGGGGTATAGTGTATGCTTTTTAGCTCATCTAATCCCACATCATCACCAACTTTAAAATCTCTTAACATTTGAATGTGTGATGAAACACTATTTAACATACTACTAAAACCCAACCTTAAAAAATGATTGTATGCCTTTAAAATAGCTCTATTTATAGGTGTATTATAAGTTTGCTTTGAGTAAGAACAATAAAATCTATTAGCATTTACAAGGTTATGGTTTATATGATTTGATATATCTAGGCTACCTTTAAAATACTTTTGATTTTTCTTTATTCTTTCGTAGTTTTTAGGGATGTTTGATTTGTTTAAGGCGTATTCAAGCGAGCCAACCCAAAGCATACATAAAAGCCAGTGATTATGCTCAGAACTTGCTGAACCTGTTACGCTTTTAGGTAGATAAAGCCCTAAAGCGTATGAGTAAAGATAATCCCTAATAGTATCTCCAAAGCGTGGAGAGATAGTGATATTTACAGTGCCTTTTGAATAAAAGCCTACATAATAAGAAGTTTTTAAAATGATATTATTTTCATCAATATAATCACAATCAATTATATTAACATCATCTTTTTTATAAGCATTCGTGCTTATATTTATAAAATCTAGCTTATTGTCTTTTAGCTCTTTTATGGCTTGCATGGTTAAACGTGTGTTTGCTTGAGTGTTGAAAAAATACCTATACTCAGTGCAATCGTCTAACTCTATACTTTTAATCTCTCCTTGCTTGTTTATATTATTAATTTCTATCATTCTTCATCTAACTTTTTAACAAAATGTTTTTTTATCTCATTTATGCTCTTTTTAACATTGCTATCATCATAACTTAATCCTAGATATTCCATCAAAAGTGGCTCAATATGATAAACCCAAAGCTTTTCTAAGTGGCTTCGGTTGATATTTTTTTCATCATCTTTTATAAAGCTTTTTATTTTCATAAAATACGCATGACCGATTTTGTAATAATCTTGAGTGTTTTCTAGCTTTATAGTTTCTAACTCTTTCACTTTCTTCTCTTCATAATCGCTTAAATCTTCACTACCTGATAAAAAATAATTTAGTTCTATACATCTTTGAATATAGCTATCTATATTATTAAAATTATCTTTTTCATCATTTGATTGTTTATATTCTTTAAAAGCTTCATGTATTGCACCATAATCCACACCTACTTCATAAAAGCCAAATCTTCTTCTAAGTGCTAGATCAAATGTAGCCAAGCTTTTATCCACATTATTCATAGTGCCTATGATATAGACATTGTTAGGTATACAAAACTCATCAAAATTAGCCACACTTACACTCTCACCACGATACTCAAGAGCATAAAGCAACTCCCCAAATACTTCACTAAGATTAGCCCTATTTATCTCATCTATTATAAAAATAAATTTTTTATCTTTATTTTCTTTTGCACAATCGCAAAACTTTTTAAATATCCCATCATTTAGCGTATAAGATAAGATACCATCATTTTTTACATTTGGAACTATACCACCTATGAAATCTTGATAAGAATAATTTGGATGAAACTGCACTATATCCCATATTATATTTTTATCTTTGCTAATATTTTTATATTTTTCTTCATCTTTTTTATTTTTATTTTCTTTTACAAGTAGTTTGCTAAATTTACAATCATCTAGCTCATTTTTCTCATCATCCTTAGCTTTTTCTACCAAGTTTTCTTCTTGTGATTTAATTTGCCATTCTTTTATAATCTCTTTAGCTGAATGAGTCTTGCCTGTCCCTGGCACTCCATAAAGTATGATTTGCTTATGAGTTTTAAGTAAATCTGAGATATTTTTCATATCAGTTTCGCCTATACATAAAAGAGATATAACTTTTGATAGTGTTTGTAAATTATTTGGTTTTTCACTATCGCTTTGAAAAAACTTGCTATATATTTTATCACTTACTTTTTGCCAAATTTGTGGAAAACTATCAAAATGACAATCAGTGATAATCCAAGGATATTCTTCTAAGTTTTCTCCGAAATTATATTCCTTATTGTCATGCCATTTGTATTTCAATATTTTAAAATTTTTATCTTTAAATAATTCAACAAAAATCTCTTGCATAAAATTAGATTTTAAAAAATTTCTAAAAGCATCTAAGCTTATAGGGTGTATTACATTATCAGTATTCGCCCACATCCACATAAATTTATACGGAAAGCGAAATTTTAAAATCTCTTGCTGTTTATCATAGTCTTTTTTTACATCTTCAGAATTTTTTATATCTGTTTTTCTTATTCTGTCTGGAAAACATAAAACTATACTTGGTTGGTTGTTATTTATATTTTCATTTGTTTTACTATAATAATTTTTTATAAAATCAACAAATTCTATAAACAAAGTATTATCAGAGAAATGAGAATTGATCCAAGCGCAAGTCCCTTGAGAGTATGTAGAACCTTCAAAATCATATTCTTTTTGTTTATTACTTAAAATTCTATATTCATTTATAACTTTTGGATTTTCTGTAAAATCAAAACCACCCATAATGCTAAGTAAATGCGTAATAAAATTGTCATTTCTTATATTTTTTTTATTGCTTTCTTTGTTTAATTGTAAAAATTTTTGTAGTTCTTTATTCTGCTCTTTAATACCATAAAACCTAGTATCATTAATAAAAATTCTAGCCAAACCTCTATTATCATTGTCATCATCTATAAGCTTTTTAACATCTAATTTGTTATAAAGTTCTTTTACTTCATTGATAATGCTTGATGTATCAAAAACATTGTCTTTATCAGTAATAATTTCAAAAACTTCCTTTACACTATCAAATCTTTTATTAATAGCTCGCTTGCTATTTTCTAGTTTCTTATAATTATCATCATCTAAATAAAATTTTAAAGTATTTTCATCTATATACATTTTTTCTCCTTAATTATTTTATAATTACAAAAATACTAGCATTTCATAAGTCTTGTAATTTCTATTTTAAATTCTTAATCAAAATATCAAAATTTAATCCTAATTGTTTTTACCTTACCATCAAATTTATAATCATCTGGGTTTAGTGCTTCAACCCTTTTAAACTCTTCACAAGATATATCAAGTCCTTTTTCGCAAGCTATTTCATAATATCTTTTAAGTGTTTTGATATTGCCTTCAAAATCAAATTGTAAAAATTGCTCTAAAGATTTAGCTTTTTGCATACAAACATTAACATTAATTTCACAAGCTTTTAAACTATATTCATCATATTTTCCATTATTTTCACTAGCGTTTAATTCAGCATATCTTAAACAAGCTTTTTCATTTTTGTTTTCACATAGTTTTAATAAAATTTCTTGATTTTTTGTGCCTTCATTAAAAGCTTTTTCACAATTATTATTTTGTAAGCATTCAGTTTCTGCTAACGCTAAATTATTGTTTTTTAATTTTATATATTCAAGCTCAACGCAAGCATTATAATTTCCCGCATTGCACGATTTTTCAACATATTTAACATTATCTACCATTTTTTGCTCAACCAATAAATCGCAAGCTTTTATATAATCTATTTCGCAAGCCATAGATAAACTTTCTTCTATTATAGTATTAGAAAGATGTCTTTGAGCATATATAAAATCAATGCAAACTTTTGGAAAATCCATATATAACTTATCTCTTAATTCCTTAGCTTGATATTGATGAGCAACTCTTGTAATATCATAAAAATATTCAGCACAAGTTTTTTTATAATTAAACTCTTCAACATTTTGACAAAAATCAATAGGTGAAGGACTACTTTTTATCACTTTATAACAAGCATTTAAATCATTATTTTTACATTCATAATCATCATCTGCATAACAACAAAACAAGTATAAAAATAAAATTAAAATCTTTTTCATAATTCCTCCTTATAAATATCTTTTAGATAATTAATTGATAATTCTTTACATAAATCATTATTTTTTAAACATATATAATCTATAAAATATTTTGCTCTTTTATAATTTTTCATTTTATATTCAATCATAACAGCATCTTTACAAAACATAATATTGCTATTTAAACACAAATTCTCATATATTTTAGAATAATTATTGTAAAAATCCTTATTTAAATTAGTAGTATTTTCTATATATTTTTTACAAGAATTTAGTTTTGTTATATCGCATTCATCTTTATAAATATTAAGCATATTATCTTGATTAAAATCATAACTATAACAACTTCCACCATACTTACAAGCTAATTTCATATAATGCTTTAAAGCTTTATAATCCTTTTTATCTTTAAATTCTTTAGCTAAAATTTCACAAGCTTTAGCATATTTATTATCACACGCTTTTTTATAATCTTTTATTAGCATACAAGCTTCATTTATATTATTATCACAAGCTCTTCTTAAATATTTAGCCTTTTTAATTTCATCTTTATTAACTGCTAATTCATAACAAGTGCTAGGGTTTTTCTCACACATCAAATCATCATTAGTTTTATATTTATAATTTATAAAAACATAGCAAAACCTACTATCTTCATTACATTTATTTTCAAGCAATTTATAAAAATATTCTTGATTTTTAGAATTCTCATTTATTAAAGCATAAACTATATCAAAACAAGAATTATTATCATAACAACCCAGCTCTAATGCTCTAAAATAAATATTTTTATCAGTAATTAAAGAATTTAAATAAAGTTGTTTTAAATAATCACAATATTTATAATTTTTATCATTACAATTTTTTAAATATATTTCATTTATTTTGTATTTTTCTTTATTATCTAAACTTAAATAAATCTCATTTATTGCTTTACATTTATCCTTAAATTTATCTATAAAATCATAATCTTTTACATATTTTTTAACCAAAATATCACAAAACTCATTAGCATTTATATTAATAAAAAATATCATAATAATTATAAAAATTCTCATTTATTATCCTTTAAAAACATACAAGCCTTACTCTCACCTAATTCACAAGATTTTTTATATAAAATATCACTAAAAATATTTATATTATTTAGTTCTAATGCAAGAGTAAAACAAGCTTTAGAATTATCTTCTTTACATAATTTATAAAGCCTTTCATAATTTTTATCAGAAACTACAAAATAATCAATTTTATTATGTTTTATGCTTTCTTTTCTAAGAAAATCACAAGTATATTTTTTATTTTTTCTGCAATATTTAGCTAGTCTATCAAAATCAATAGAATCTGTATCAAACGAAGCTAAACAATCAAAATCATTACCATACTCGCAAGATAATTTATTATAAAACCTACTTTTATTTATATCTAAAATATAAATATCAGCTAATTTATTGCAAGCATTTGCATATCCTAAATCACACGATTTTATAAATAATTTTTCATTATTAAAATATTCTAAACCTAGTTTATAACAAGCTAAAGCATAGTTTAAGTCGCAATAATATTTATAAATTTTAATAGCTTGATTTTTATCGTTAATATTAGAAGATTGTGTTAATTTATCAATATTTTCTATAGAACTTATAAAAAATAAAAATATAATTAATTTTTTAATAATTAGCATAAAATCCCCCTTTAAATTAGGAGATTATAGCTAATACTAATAAAATTAGTTTTTATTTTTTAATAAATCTCTGATTTCTGTTAGCAGCACTATATCTTCGCTTGGAACTGGAGCAGGAGCTGGTTTTTCTTCTTCTTTTTCTGCTTTTTTAAGCTTATTGATTAGCTTTACAACAACGAAAATTGAAAACGCAATGATTAAAAAATCAACTATATTTTGAATAAATAAACCATAATTAACGGTTACATTTTCAGCTTCTTTAGCACCTTCTTTAATAACTAATTTTAAATCACTAAAATCAACTCCGCCTGTTAAAACTCCAACAATAGGCATAATAATATCAGCCACAAGTGAGCTTACAATCTTACCAAAAGCAGTTCCTATAACCACACCCACAGCTAAATCTACAACATTTCCACGCATTGCAAATGTTTTAAATTCTTGTAATATTTTCATATTCTCTCCTTGAAAAAAAGGCGAGATTTTAACAATAAATAATAAATTAATCCTTAAATTCCATATTGTTTAAGAAATAGTTTAACTGCCCTAAAGCTATGCAGCCATCGTTTATCGCTTCGTTTTTTGGAGTATAGAATTTATATTCTTTATCATTTAGCAAAAGATTTAAAATGCTTTTATTACAAAACACCCCGCCACTTAAAATCGCCCTTTTGTTAGGGCTTAAAAACTTAATAATATAAACAATGGTATTAATAAATTTTGAACAAGCTAAAACCTTGCTTTCATTTAAGCAAGTTGCAAAAATATCCTTATAAATAATCTTATTATTTTTAAACTCAATTTTGTAAATATCTTTGATATTTTCATCATAAAAACTCTCAATAAGCATTCCTGAATGTGCTTCAAATTCGTTTTTTTTGACCCTTAAAACTAAAAAGGCAAAAGCATCAATAATTCTACCTAATGAGCTAGTATTTATAGTGCAATTTTGCAATGCTATATCATAATTTAGATTAGTTTTACACGTAATTTCGTATTTTTTTAAAATACTATAAGCTAATAATTCATTATTTTTTACATTAACTAGCTTAAACTCATCAAAACAAAAAGCTGTATTTATAGTGTTTTTAGTAATATCTAGCACTTCGCCACCACTTATATGATGATTATTTTTATATCCTGTGCCATCAAAACAAAAGGCTCTAATATTTCTTAGTCCAATACTCATCGCATGGGCTGCGTGATGGTAGATTTTTATAATCTTTGTCTTTTTGCTAATTCCTATTTCAAATTCTTTTGTGATTTTTTCGCTATGAATGAAATGTGGGTGTAAATCACACAAAACATAATCAAATTTAATCTTATAATTTTTCACAAAAAATCTTAGAGTTTTTACAAAATGATTATAAACACTAATATCCTTTAAATCCCCAATATAAGGCGAATTAATACAAAGCCCGTTTATGTATATTAAAAACTCGTTTTTTTCTTCCATTCCAAGAGCTAGGATATTTATATTTTTTTTAATTTTATGCTCGTAATAAAAAGGTCTAAAGCCCCTAGCACTTCTTAAATGATGGTATTTATTGGCTACAACTTGCCCTACACTATCATCAATTTTGTTAATTATTTTTCTATTATGATTTATTATTAAATCAGGTTTGAAAATCTTAAAATCGCTTTTTTTAGAATAAATCATCTCGCCACTTTTGTTTGCACTTGTAGCTACTATTGCAAAATCAAGCTCTTTAAATAATATATGAAATATTGGAGCGCTTGGCAAAAATACTCCGATATTTTTAAAATCAAAATGTATATTAAAAGCACTCTGATTAAGGCTTTTTAGTAGCAATATAGGTCGCTCTTTGCTCTTTAAAATACGCTCTTCAAACTTAGTAAAACTAGCATATTTTTTCGCCATTTTTATATCTTTTACCATTATTGCAAGTGGTTTTAAAGCTCTATTTTTTAGCATTCTTAATTTATTTACCGCATTAAAATCATTAGCATTGCATAATAAATTAAACCCACCAACGCCTTTTAAAGCTACTATTTTTCCAGCTTTTAGGTATTTAACAGCCTTTGCTAAATCAAAATTAAGCTTAGCCCCACAATCATTACAAGCAATAGGCTCTGCGTAAAATCTCCTATCATTAAGATTATTATATTCACTATCGCAATTTTTACACATTTTAAAAACACTCATAGAAGTGTTTGTTCTATCGTAAGGGATTTTAGAAATTACACTAAATCTAGTGCCACAATTAGTGCAATTTATAAAGGCGTGATTAAATCTTCTTTTTAATTTAGGATTATTAAGCTCTTTTATACAATCCTTACAAGGAGCGAAATCAGGCAAAATCACTGCAAGATTACGCTTATCTTTGCTTGGTTTTTTAATAACAAAATCATTATAAGCTTCATTTGTTTTAATTATTTTTACTTTTTCTATACTTGCTAATGGACGATTTTTTTTAAGAATTTGTTTTAAGTCTTTTATAAAAACTTTTGCTATTTTTTCATCACAATCAAGTGCTAAGCTAACTCCTAAAGTATCATTTAAGATATAGCCATTTAGCTTTTTTGCTTTGGCTAATTTGCAAACTTCAGGGCGAAATCCAACTCCTTGCACCCTGCCACTAAGCTTAATTAAAACACTCACAATTAGCCCATTTACTGAACTTAAATTGCTTGTTTAAAAACGCATTGTAATTTAAAAAACTCTGATAATTCATAAGCTTTGAACAAATCTCACGCTCGTTTTCGTTAAGTTTTCCTATCATTAAAACAAGTGCTTCAAAAACACCAACTTCTATTAAAGCTGCATTTGCTAATCTAAAGCTCATAATTGATGAGATAAACTTAGCTACATTTAAGCCATCTTCATTAATCTCACAATCAATTCTAACTCCCTTTGTATAAGTATTTGGCACTACTTTTAAAATATCAGAATCTAGCAAAATATCTGCTAATTTTATTAATGAAAATATATTTTTATTTTCTAAACTAAACTCATTTAAAATGAACTTTTCTTGATAATTTTTTAATAATTTTTCGCCTTGTTCTAAGCTAAGTAATAATTTTATTAATTCATCTTTATTTTTAGGGATATTAAAGCTTAATTTATCAATATTAAAAGCAGTTGATAATTGATTTGAATACGGATTATTAATTACACAAAATGTATCAGCAAAAGGAGCTATTAATAATAAATCTTTAGGCTTTTTTACAAAATAAAGCTCATCTGTATTTTTTAACTCATTAAAAAGCTTTTTGCTATTAGCAAATGATACATATAAAAAATCTCCTAAATTATGTGCTTTTTTATAAAGTGGTTTTAAAGCTAATTTTACAAATGGTTTTTCATAAGCATTAAGTAAAATTTGAGTATTTTTATCACAAATAAAAGCCTTTTGTAATAATTCATAATTAGCAATTATTACAAAATCACTTTTTGTTGTTTTAGTATAATCTAACTCATTTAAACCTAAATCATCAAAAACTTCATCACATAAGTTTAAAGGCAATCTTGGAATTTCAATTTCAAATTCTTTTGTTTTCTGTGTATTTTCTAGCTCTATTTTAAAATCTTCTAAAAATAAAAAATAAGGTATTTTTTTAAAATATTCATTAAAGGCTAAAACTTTATCTTCATTATCATCTATAACTAAAGAAAACTCATCATCTTCATAATAAAGCTTATAATTTACATTATTTATCTTGGCAATTTTTAATAAAAATAATCCGAAATCTTTTAATTTTATTTTGAAATCATATCTAATTAACACTGCTTAAATTCCTATAATTTTCTATCGCTTGTTCTATACTAAAATCATTTTTAAATTCTAACAAAAATCCATCTTGTTTAAGCTCTTCTAAAAGACATTTTTGCATTAAAGCAAAAGATTTTTTAACCTCATCGCTTAAAGATATTTTCATAGGTTCAAGTCTTTTAGGCACAATGCCTAAGATTTTGCAAACTGGCAAATCGCCTACTAAACTCATAAAATTAAGCATCATTTGCATTTCAAGTTCGTGAGCACTTCCTTGATAATTTATATTACTTGGCACTTTGTCATAGTCAAAAAACACAACATCGCCCACTTCTAAATCATCAGCATTTATACAATCAATCACATAAACTTTATCAAAATCAGCAATTATATGAGCTAAATTCATAGCCATTGTCCCGCCGTCTAAAAATACTAATTGATGCGAATCTTGATTTTTAAATTCTTCTTTAATATAAATATTAGGAGCTAGATTTTTCCTAAAATACTCAAGAAAAATAACTCCAGCTCCTTCATCTCCTATTAAAATATTTCCAATTCCTAGGACTAAAACTCTCATTTGTATTTATATCCACTAAAAATAGCATCCATTGCACCATCTTTACCTTTAATTGCATTAAACACTGCCATATAAATATGAACACCAACAAAAATCATAGTAACCCAAGTTAAAATATGATGAATTATCCTAACATTTGCAAGTCCGCCAAACATTACTTCAAATGGTTTAACAAAAGGAGTTATTGCACCAGCAAAACCTTCGTGATAAACATTAATATATAACACAAAACCTGTGATTATTAATAATGCTAAAACAATATAAAAGAAAAAATAACTCACAAACTGAAGTGGATTATATACACCTTTTAAATGCGGGTGTTTTCCTAAAAATAAATAAAACTTAATTTGCTCTATCCATACTCTTAAACTAAAGCAATCTTTAATACTAACTCTTTCTTTTTTACTAAGCTTATCAAATATAAAAAGATAAAGTTTAAAAATAAAACAAGCTAATAAAACAAACCCAGCTACATTGTGCACGAAACGAAATTTAGCCTGCATAAATAGATTTGGCTCGGTTGATTTATCAGGTGCAATAAACACACTAGCAATATAAAAGCCACTTATACAAAGGGCTAAAATAGCAAATGCTCTTAGCCAATGAGTTGCTCTAAGCCCTATTGAAAACTCATAATGTTTCATATCAAACTCCTACTTTATATTCGCCTAACTTATTACCTTTTTTATCTAACACATGCACAGCACAAGCAATGCAAGGATCATACGAATGTATTTTTCTAATAATTTCAAGTGGCTTGGTTAAATCTTCAATCTTTAGACCAATTAAACAAGCTTCATAAGTTCCCATTTTACCATTTGCATCTTTAGGACTTGCGTTCCAAGTAGATGGAACTACTGCTTGATAATTTTGCACTATACCATCTTTAATTCTAATCCAATGACTTAGCATTCCCCTAGGAGCATTACCTATAAAGCGACCTTTGTATTCTTTAGAATTATCTATTTTATATGGAGCGCAAGTGCTTTGATCTACTTTTAGATTTTCAACTAAACTATCAAGAGCTTTAAGTGCGTGTTCGCTTATTATTTTTGCTTCAATCATTCTTGCTGCAGTTCTTCCTAAAGTGCTAAGTAAGTCTTTAAGCTCAATATTTAATTCAGCTAATAAAGCGTCAACTTCTTTTGTAACGATTGGATTTTTAGCTAAATAATTTACAACTATAGTAGCAAGTGGTCCTACTTGAACAGGTAAATTATCATATCTTGGAGCTTTAATCCAGCTATATTTTCCATTCATATCAAATACTTTAGAATCTTCTAATTCACCTTTAGCGTTTAGAGTTTTTTCATCTTTTAGACCTGTATAATTTGGCTCTTGCTCGCCATCATAAGGGTGTAATGCTTTATCGTTTTTATACCAAGACCTTGTTGCTTCTTCTGTGATTTTGCTCTCATCAATAGCACCTAATACAGGATTGCTTAGCATATTAGTTACAATTCCACCTTTAAATAAATAATCATCTCCTAAATAAAACTCATCAGCACACATAAAATTATCAACACCAACATCATTCATTACACTTGGCTCATTTTTATAAACAGCTGCAGCCATCTTAATATCAGCTAAATAAGCACGATGAATAAAATCGCTAATTTCTAAGAATTTAGTTTTATACTCGCCAATTCTAGCAGGGTCAAGTATATCCATAACGCAAGTTACACCACCTACGGTTAAGCTTTGTGGGTGTGGTTGTTTTGCACCAAAAATAGCCATTAATTGTGCTGCTGTTCTTTGCACTTTTAAACATTCTAAATAATGGCTTAACGCTACTAAGTTTTGCTCTGGGCTAAAGCGATAAGTTTTATGTCCCCAATAAGCATTCGCAAATATTCCTAATTCTCCTTTATCTACGAATGTTTTTAATTTTTCTTGAACTGCTTTAAGTTCTCCTACACCACAAACTAAAGGCTTATCACACCATTTTAAAGCTTCAGCTTCAGCTTTTGCTGGATCAGCACTTAAAGCACTCACTACATCAACAAAATCAAGCCCGTGTAATTGATAAAAATGCACACAATGATCGTGCATATATAAAGCTGCATTCATTAATGTTCTTGTAAGTTTTGCATTTTTTGGTGGAACTATACCTAAAGCATTTTCAGCCGCTTCAATACCTGCTCTATAATGCGAATAAGTGCAAACTCCACAAATTCTTTGAGTCATAAAGCCAACATCTCTAGGGTCTCTTCCTTTTACAATAGTTTCAATTCCACGCCATAATGTTGAGCCCGCATAAGCATCAGTTACTACATTTGCATCATCAACTATTACTTCTACTCTTAAATGTCCTTCAATTCTTGTAATTGGATCTACTACTATTTTTTGCATTTTTTATTCCTTGTCTTTTTTAATTGCTGAAATTGTTGCGTGAGCAGCTATTGCTACTCCTGTTAGAGTTAAAACACCAATGCCTATTTTATCACTCATAGCATCAGCACCCATTCCGCTAAATACGCTTTGAAATAAATGTGATTTTAAAGGTTCTTCGTAAGTTCTCATACTATCCCAAAAATCAGGCTCAGAGCAACCTATACACCCATGTCCTGCACCAATAGGCCAATTTATGTGCTGATTAAATCTTTGCTTAGCACAATTATTAAATGTATATGGACCTTTACATCCTACTTTATAAAGACAATAGCCTTTCTTTGCACCTTCATCGCCAAAACTTTCTACGAACTCACCCGCATCAAAATGTCCCCTACGCTCACAATAATCGTGAATTCTATGCTCGTATGCCCATTTTGGACGATTAAAATTATCAAGTGGCATTGTTCCGAATAATAATATTTGTAAGATTGAACCTACGATATTTTTTTCACTAGGCGGACAACCTGGGACATTAATTACGCTTTTATTTGTGATTTTACTAATCGGAACTGCGTTTGTTGGATTTGGTGCTGCTGCTTGAATACCACCAAAGCTTGAGCAAGTGCCAATTGCTAAAATAGCAGCTGCATTAGCACAGGCATTTTTTGCTATTTCTTCGCCTGTATGCCCTTTAGCACCTAAAGTTAGATAAAAGCTAGAGCTTCCTGCAGGAACTGCACCTTCTACTAATAATACATATTTTCCTGCGTGTTTTTTAATAGCGTTTTCTAAATTCTCATCAGCTTGATGACCACTTGCTGCCATAACAGTTTCGTGATATTCAATATTTAAATAATCAAATATCAAACTATCAATAGTAGGTGCATCACTTCTTAATAAACTCTCACTACAGCCTGTGCATTCTGCCATATGAAGCCAAATTACTGGGGTGTTGCTAGCATTATTTTCAACAGCATTTGCAATACTTGGTGCAAAAGTAGCTCCAAGTCCTAGCATAGTAGCCATTCCACTAGACCATTTCAAAAAATCTCTTCTACTAAAGCCGTGTTCGCCTAGTATTTGCATTAAATCTTTTTTATTATTAGGATTTATTTGCATAATCTCTCCTTAAAAAAATTTATTAATAATAGTATTTTTTTAAAATCTAAAAGTTACAAAAAAGACAAAATAAATCTTAAAATTATTTAATTTTGATAATTGAATTTTTTATAAAATTCTTACAATTAAACTTAAAAATATTATTTTATTAAAGTTTTTGCTTAATTGGTTTATGCTAATTTAAATTCTAATCTTGCTAATGTTTTTAAGTAAAGAATTTAATTTTTATAGGCTTAGTTTTCGCACTAAGCCTACTTATAAATAAAAGCCTTATAAAGTATTTTTTAACTCTAAAGTTTTTCTTGCAATATTTGTGATTTCATCCCAATTTTTAGCCTTTATTAGCTCTTTTGGTGCAAGCCAAGAACCACCAACGCAAAGCACATTTGGTTGGCTTAAATATTCTTTAGCATTATTTTCGCTAATACCACCCGTAGGACAAAATCTAACATCACTAAATGGCCCATAAATAGCCTTTAACATAGGCACTCCACCAACAACACTAGCAGGAAATAATTTAAAGGTATCAAGCCCATATTCAAGCCCAAGCATTAGCTCTGCTGGACTTGCAATACCTGCTATTAAAGGGATTTTATAATCAATCTCTTTTAATAATTTTTCAGTAATACCTGGACTTATTGCAAACTTTGCACCAGCATTAACAACATCTTTATATTGCTTAGCGTTAATTACTGTTCCTGCTCCAACGATTGCTTCAGGAACTTCTTTACTAATTAACTCAATTGCTTTTAGACCTACAGGAGTTCTAAGAGTAATTTCAAGCACTCTTACTCCACCTGAAACTAAAGCCTTAGCTAAAGGTAAGGCATCATTTATATCATCAATTGCTATCACAGGAATTACTGGATTTATTTTTAAAATTTCTCTTGCGTTCATTATTTTTTCCTTAAAAACTTACTCCGCCTTCTTCGGCGCTTAAACAACTATTTCTTAAAGCTTTGAAAAGCTCTCTACCACTACCTAACTCATTTGCACTTAAATCAATATGCTTAATTTCTCTAGTTAAGAAATCATCTTCTAATACATTTAAAGTGCCATTAACTGCGTCAAATTCTATCAAATCCCCATCTTTAATCTTAGCAATATTTCCATTTAACAAGGCTTCAGGACTTGTATGAATTGCTGCAGGAACTTTTCCACTAGCCCCACTCATTCTACCATCAGTAATTAATGCAACTTTATATCCTTTAGACATTAATACCCCTAAAGGTGGAATTAATTTATGAAGTTCAGGCATTCCATTTGCTCTTGGGCCTTGATATTTTACAACTGCTATGAAGTCTTTATTTAATTCGCCTTTTTCGTAAGCTTTCATTAACTCAAGTTGATCGTTAAATACGATAGCTCTTTGTTTAATATATAAATTATCATCGCTTACAGCACTTACTTTAATTACCGAGCGACCAATATTTCCACTTAAAACTTTTAGCCCACCTGTAGTGCTAAATGGCTTATCATAAGTCGTGATTATTTCAACATTTCTGCTATTTTCAAGGCATTTTTCATAAGTAATTTCATCATCTTTTAAAATAGGATCTTTCGTATAATTGCTAAGCCCAAACCCTGCTATAGTATTTACATCATCATGTAATGCACCATTATTTAATAATTCATTAATCACAAACGACAATCCACCAGCTTCATAAAAATCATTTATATCAGCCTTACCATTAGGATAAACCTTAGCTAAAAGTGGAGTAATATTTGAAATATCATTAAAATCATCCCAATTAATAATAATTCCCGCAGCCTTTGCAATTGCAATTAAGTGTAAAGTATGATTGGTTGAGCCACCTGTTGCCATAAGCCCTACTATTGCATTTACTATACTTTTTTCATCTATCATTTTACCTATTGGTAAAATACTTTTATCTTTTACACCTTTTGCAAAATGTCTAGCACTAAAATCAATTATTTTTTCTCTTAGCTTTGTATTTGGATTAATAAAAGCAGAATTTGGCATATGAAGACCTAATAATTCAATCATAACTTGATTTGAATTAGCAGTTCCATAAAAGGTGCAAGTGCCTGAACTATGATACATTTTCATTTCAGTATTTAATAAATCTTGCTTAGAAATAAGTCCTTGAGCGTATTTTTCTCTAGCAATACTTTTATCAGAATTACTAAGTCCTGTTGGCATAGGACCACTTGGAATAAACATAGCAGGTAATTGCCCAAATCTTAACGCTCCCATTAAAAGCCCAGGAACTATCTTATCACACACTCCAAGATAAAACGCCCCATCAAAAATATTATGAGATAATCCAATCGCTGTGCTCATAGCTATTACATCACGAGAATAAAGGCTAAGTTGCATACCATCATAGCCTTGAGTAATACCATCACACATTGAAGGAGTGCAGCTTGCAACTTGAACGCTTACACCTTCTTTTATACAAGATTGCTTTAATTTTAAAGGATAATCCTTGTAAGGTTCATGAGCTGATAAAACATCGTTATAGCTTGAAATAATAGCTAAATGAGTGCTATTTGAATTATTTAATTTTTCTCTTACGCTTTCAGGAATTGCTGCGTAAGCGTG
The DNA here is from genome assembly GCF_020137635.1 of Campylobacter sp. RM12642. Lineage (NCBI taxonomy): Bacteria > Pseudomonadati > Campylobacterota > Epsilonproteobacteria > Campylobacterales > Campylobacteraceae > Campylobacter > Campylobacter sp. RM12642. Next base: position 18,625 of record NZ_JACGAT010000012.1, on the reverse strand, counting down.
AGCTAAATTAGCACAACCTAACTTTGAGCGATTGATTTTTTCATTAGCATTATCTATTAAATTAAGATAATCTTTTCTAGTTTTTTCACTTCTTTTTATAATCTTTTCAGTGATTTCTAATAATTTTTTATTTGTCATAAATAAGCTTCTTTCATTTAAAATATTTGATTTATTATAAATAAATAAATGTTATTAATGTTAAATCCTTTTTAGTAAGATTTAAAAAATTATTTTTATTTAGGGATTATTTATGAAAACTAATTTTGATTTTTTATTATTCGGAGCTACTGGAGATTTAGCTCTTAGAAAACTTTTTCCTTCACTTTATGAAGCCTTTTTAAATGACTTGCTTCACGAAGATTTTAAAATACTTGCTACAGGTAGAAGCAAGCTTAGCTTAGAAGAATTTAAGCAAAAATTAAACGACAAATCAAAAATCCATTTAAAAGATACTACAAAATGGAACGATTTTTTAGAAAAAATATCTTATGAGAGCGTAGATATTAATAATCTTGAAGATTTTAAAAAACTTAAAAACAATTTAAGAGATGGTAAAGATACTATTATATATTTTTCAATTTCGCCTGAATTTTTCATCACTTGCTGTAAGAATTTAAGCGAATTAAATATAAATAAAGACAATGTTAGAATAGTTCTTGAAAAACCTTTAGGAATGAGCTTAAATGAATGCAGAGCAATCAATGAAAGCGTAGCAAAATATTATAAAGAAGAACAAATTTATAGAATTGATCATTATCTTGGTAAAAGTATGGTTAAAGAATTATTTGAGTTTAGAAAACAAAATCCACATTTTAATGCACTACTTAATAAAGACTATGTAAAAAGCATTAATTTATATGTTTTAGAGCGTTTAGGTGTTGAAAGTCGTGGAGAGTTTTATGATAGTTGCGGTGCTTTAAGAGATATGTTACAAAATCATATGTTACAAATGTTAGCTTTATTTATGATTGATATTAATTCAACTAATATTAGAAAAGCTAAGCTTGAGTTTTTTAACTCACTTGAAAAAATTGATTTTAAAAATGTAATTAAAGCTCAATATGAAGCTAATGAAGATAGCTTAAGTTATTTAGACGAATTAAATGTAGCTAAAGATAGTAGGACAGAAACTTTCGTATCAATTAAAACTAGTTCAAATCAAGAAAATTACAAAGGCGTTTTAATAAAACTTGCAACAGGCAAAAGAATGGCTGAAAATAAAGTATATTTTGATATTGACTTTAAAAATGGTGGAAAAATGTATATAGAAATCCAACCAAAACCTAAAATCAAATTCCTTTTAAAAATAGCCGAAGAGTTTAAAGAATTTGAAATAGGAATTTGTGATATTGAAAAAATGCCACCTTATGAAAGATTACTTTTAAATGTAATTAATAAAGATTTAAGTTCATTTAATGAAAAAGATGAGCTAGAGAGTGCTTGGAAATGGGTGCAAGATGTAATTGATAATGATGATTTTACAATGCATAAATACAAAGCCTACACAAATGAAATTATTTTTAAGGACTAAGATGAGATTATTTACATTCAATGACAAAAACATAAGCGAAATCGCTTTATATAAAGAATTAGTATTTTCATTAAATGAATGTATTAATAGTAAAGGTAGCGTAAATTTTTATGTATCAGGTGGTAAAAGTCCTAAAGATTTATTTATTAAATTAAGTAAAGAAAAGCTTGACTGGACTAAAGTAAATGTATTTTTAGTAGATGAAAGGATTTTACCTACAAATCACGAAGATAGTAATACAAATCTAGTAAAGCAAAATCTATTACAAAATGACGCTAGTAAGGCTAATTTAATTACTTGCATTAAAGATGAATTAATTAATGATTATGAAGCTTTAAAAAACCACGCTAATAATATTTATCAAACTCCTGATATTTTGATTTTAGGTATGGGAGCTGATGCTCATACTGCATCAATCTTTCCAACGGCTGCTAATTTAGATGAATTATTAAGTGATGAAAACCAAGCTTATCACATAGTAAAAACTCCTAATTACGATAGAATTAGCCTTAGTTTAGAAAGCATATTAAAAGCTAAAAGAATATTTTTAAATATCAGTGGAGATGAGAAATATCAAGTATTTTTATTAGCTTGTAAAGAAAAAAATAAAAAATATCCAATAAGTTATGTAATTAATTCAAAAGGAAATTTAGATGTCTATTACGCAAAATGAATATCCAAGATTATTAGCAGATATTGGTGGAACTAATGCTCGATTTGCATTAGAATTTAAATCAGGAAATATAGATAAAATAGAAGTCTTACAATGCAAAGACTACGATACTATAATAGATGCTGTAAGAGCGTATTTAAAAGATAAAAATGTAAATGTAAAACACGCTGCTTTTGCAATGGCAAATCCTGTTACAAGTGATTTTATACAAATGACTAATAATCATTGGGCTTTTTCAATCAATACCACAAGACTTGCATTAGGATTTGATACTTTATTAATTCTAAATGATTTTACTGCTCAAGCACTTGCTATTACAAAATTAAATAGTGATGAATTAGTTCAAATTGGTGGAAGAGAAGCTGAAGAAAATTGCGTAAAAGCTGTTTTAGGGCCTGGAACAGGACTTGGAGTTAGTGGATTAATCCCTAGTAAAAATGGTTATATTGCACTATCAGGTGAAGGTGGACATGTTAGCTTTGCACCTTTTGATGAGATTGAATCAATGATTTGGCATTATGCAAAAAACAAATTCGGGCATGTATCGGCTGAAAGATTGCTTAGCGGAATGGGACTTGAGCTAATATATGAAGCTTTAGCACATAAAGAAGGTATAAATGATACTTTAGACGCTAGTAAAATTAGCGAACTAGCATTAAGCGAAAAATCAGCTTTATGTAGATTAAGTCTTGATATATTTTGTGCAATGCTAGGAACAATTGCTTCAAATCTAGCATTAACTCTAGGTGCTAGGGGCGGTGTTTATATTTGTGGTGGAATAATTCCTAAGATATTAGAGTATTTTAAACACTCATCATTTAGAGCAAGATTTGAGAATAAAGGTAGATTTGATAGTTATTTAGCAGCAATTCCTGTATTTGTGGTTTTATCAAAATTTCCAGGTATAAACGGCGCTAGTGTGGCACTGCAAAATCATTTAAAGGATAAATAATGTTAAGCAAATTAAAAAGCTATGAAAAATTATGGTCTTTATACAACAAATCAAAAGATACTCATATGAAAGAATTATTTGCTAATGATAATAATAGAGCGAATAAATACTTTTTAGAAGTTGGTGGGATTAAGGTTGATTATTCTAAAAATAGAATAGATGAAGAGATTTTAAGCAATCTTATTAATCTTGCAAAAGAAGCTAATTTAGAACAAAACATTAAAGATATGTTTAGTGGTAAAAAGATTAATACCACAGAAAATAGAGCGGCTTTACATATTGCTCTTAGAAATCGTATAAATACACCTATTTATGTAGATAATGAAAACATAATGGATGATGTAAATGCAGTGCTTAACAAAATGGAGAAATTCTCTCACGCAATAAGATCAGGCGAGTGGCTAGGCTATACAAATCAAGTAATAACTGATATTGTAAATATAGGAATTGGTGGCTCTGATTTAGGACCATTGATGGCTTGTGATGCTTTGAAAAAATACGCACACCCAAGACTAAAAATGCACTTTGTATCAAACGTAGATGGCTCAAAATTACAAAATGTATTAGATAGCGTTCATCCAGAAACTACACTTTTTATAATAGCGTCAAAAACATTCGTAACTCAAGAAACCCTAACAAATGCCTTAACTGCTAGAGAGTGGTTTTTAAATCACGCAGTTAATAAACGCTTTGTAGCTAAACATTTCGTAGCAGTTTCAACTAATAAAAAAGCTGTTGAAGAATTTGGAATAGATAGTAATAATATGTTTGAGTTTTGGAACTGGGTCGGCGGGCGTTATAGTTTGTGGTCTGCAATTGGTCTTCCTATTATGATTTATTTAGGAAAAGAACATTTTTGGCAAATGCTAGAAGGCGCGTATTTAATGGATTCGCATTTTAGCTCGGCTGAATATTCTAAAAACTTGCCTGTAATTTTAGCTTTAATAGGTATTTGGTATATTAATTTTTATGGTGGTGGCTCACATATAATCGCACCTTATGATGAATATTTAAAGCATTTTCCAAGATTTATTCAACAACTTGATATGGAAAGTAATGGAAAACAAGTTAGTAAAAATGGGGAATTAATTAATTACGAAACTTCTCCAATCATTTGGGGTGAAACAGGAATTAACGCTCAACACGCATTTTTTCAACTACTTCATCAAGGAACTCATATAAGTCCGATTGATTTAATAGTAAGTCTTGAAAAACCACACGATATGCCAGAACACCACGAAATTTTAATTAGCAATGTATTCGCTCAAGCTGAAGCCTTTATGAAAGGCAAAAACAAGGATGAAGTAAGAGCTGAACTTAGTAAAAGTAATTTAAGTGAAAGTGAGATAGAAAAGCTAATCCCACATAAAGAATTTTCGGGAAATCGCCCTAGCAATACGATTTTATTAGAAAGAATAAGCCCTAGAAATCTAGGTAGCCTAATTGCATTATATGAGCATAAAATATTCGTTCAAGGTGTGATTTGGGGGATAAATAGTTTTGACCAATTTGGCGTTGAATTAGGCAAAACTTTAGCTAAAACAATACTTGAAGAGCTAAGAAGTGACGTAAGTTACGAGCACGATAGCTCAACTACAAATCTAATAAAATTATATAAAGAGTTTAATAAAAAATAATTTTAGGAATTTCTTTATGAAATTCCTATTTTAAATTCCACGAAAAAAGGAGAGAAAATGGAGCTTTTACATAAGGACTGCAAAAGTAAATTAGATATATTAAAAGAACATTTTGCTGAATGTTTTGATAAAGATGGAAAATTTAATTTAGAAAAATTCCAAAGCGAAATAGCTGCTAACGGGGGGGGGGATTTTACAAATGAGAGTTATAGTTTAAATTTTTTAGGCAAAAAACACGCAAAATATCTAGCAAATCTAAAACCATCAAGCTACCTTAAACAAAACGGCACATTTAATGAAAATCTAAAGCAAAATCTACTCATAAAAGGCGATAATTTAGAAGTCTTAAAACACTTACAAAATAGCTATTATAAAAAAATCAAAATGATTTATATAGACCCACCTTACAATACCGCTAATAAGGATTTTGTCTATAATGATACTAGAGCTTATAAGCTAGATGATTTAATAAACGCTGGAATGAGTGAAGATGAAGCTAAAAGAGTGCTAGAGTTTAGCACCAAAAAATCAAGCTCACATTCAGCGTGGCTTACCTTTATGTATCCAAGGCTATTTTTAGCTAGAAAGCTTTTAAAAGATAATGGAGTGATATTTATCTCAATTGATGATAATGAAGCAGCTCAATTAAAGCTCTTGTGTGATGAGATTTTTGGTGAAGAGAATTTCGTAGCTGATTTTATTTGGAATAACAAATACACAACTTCTAATGATACAGATATGTCTTATCAACACGAACATATTTTTTGCTATTTTAAGAATAGGATTAATAATAAATTAAATTTATTACCAAGAAGCGAGAAACAAAATTCTGCATATAAAAATAGAGATAATGATCCTAAAGGTGCTTGGAAACCAACACCAATTCATGCAAGAAGTGGAAGTGAGCTGGGTAAATATAGTATAACTTTTCCAAATGGAATAACTTGGCAAGCTCCGATAGGTAGATACCCTAGATATTCTAAAGATAAGTTATTACAGCTATTTTATGATAACGAACTGTATTTTAATTCAAAAGGTGGAATAGATAAAAAAACTTATATTACTGAAGTTAGACAAGGAATTTCTTGTGGTAGTGTATGGAGTTATGATGAAGTGGGGCATACACATAGCAATAATGAAGAATTATCTTCTTTGCTTGGTAAAGGTATTTTTAACGATCCAAAAGGAACTAAATTATTAAAAAGAATATTACAAATTTCAACCGATAAAAATGATATTGTCCTAGATTTTTTTGCAGGTTCAGGAACTACTGCACACGCTATTATGCAATTAAATGCCGAAGATGGTGGAAATAGAAAGTTTATTTTAGTTCAACTTGATGAGCCAATAGATGAGAAAAAGAGTAAAATTGCTTATGATTTTGTAAAAAATGAGCTTAATTGTAAGCCAACAATTTATGCAATTACCAAAGAAAGATTAATAAGAGCTGCGAAAAAAATCAAACAAGATTATCCAAACGCTACTAATTTAGACTTTAGTGAATTTAAGATAGTATATAAAGATGAATTAGAACTAGAAAAAATAGAAAAACTAGATTTAAGCTTAGGCGATAATCTTTTTGCACCATTTAATAACGATAAAACAAATGAAATTCTAACTAGCTATAAATTAGCCGATGGTATAGCTTTAGATATGGAATTTAAAATAATAAATATAAACGATTATAAGGCTTATTATTGTAATAAATTGCTTTACTTAGTTTTCCCACATTTTAAAAGCGAAAATATCAAAACCCTAATGCAAAAATTACAAGATAGTGAGCTAATTTGTGAAAGAGTTATTTTATACAATGCTAGTTTTACGAGTAGCGAACACAAGAGTTTAAAAGAAGCTTTAATTAAATTAGGCATTAAATTACAAGTGAGATTTTAAGATGGGTAGCTTTAATTATACTAATGATTTAGAATATCAAAATATAGCTATTCAAAGTGTTTTAAAAATATTTTCAAGTAATGATATAAAGGCAAATGTTAAAGAAATTCAAGAGTTTAATGGTATAAAAAATCAAAACTTTATAAATGATAACACTTATGATATTTGTATGCAAACAGGCACAGGTAAAACCTACACTTACACAAAAACTATGTTTATGCTAAATGAAGCTTATGGATATGATAGCTTTATAGTGCTTGTGCCAACTTTAGCTATTAAATCAGGGACTAAAAGTTTTTTTGAGCTATCACGCCAACATTTTATAGATGAGTTTAAAAAAAGCTTAAGTTTTTACGAAGTAAAAAGCGAAAAATCAAGTAAAAAAGAGCAAATGCCACAAAGCATAAAAGATTTTTGCAATCACGATGATAAAGCTTCTATAAGAGTGCTTTTAATAAATGCAGGAATGCTTAATTCAGAAACTTTTAAAAAAGAATTTGAAAGCAATCTTTTTGATAAATTTTTTAGCATATTTCCCGCATTAGCAGATACTAAAAGTATTTTAATCGTTGATGAGCCACATAAATTTGATAAAGCAAGTAAAACTTGGGAGAATGTTTTAAAACTAAAACCACAATTTATATTAAGATATGGAGCGACTTTTAAAGAAAACTCAAACCTACTTTATAATCTAACCCCACTTAAAGCCTTTAATGATAATTTGGTTAAAGGTGTAAAAACTTTCGTGCAAGAATTTGAAATAGGAAATAAAGCTTATATTAAACTTCAAGATATAGTAGATAATGAAGCTATTTTTTGTGATGATAAAAAGCGTGAGTTTAGACTTAGCAAAGGGCAAAATTTCGCTTGTTTTTATGATTTTTTAGATATTTTCGTGCAAGATTTAAACAAGCAAAAAGTGCTTTTATCAAATGGCGTAGAGCTAATTAAAGATAACAAATTTAATCCTTTTAGCTTTAATGATGATTTAGCTAAGCAAATGATAAATGCTTGTTTAGATGAGCATTTTAAATTAGAGCGAGAGTTTTTAAATCAAAAGATAAAATTAAAGCCTTTAAGCTTATTTTTTATAGATGATATAAATTCTTATCGTGGAGAAAACGCAAGGCTAAAAGAATATTTTGAAAAGGCATTAAAAAGCAAACTAGAAGAAGAATTAAAGCTTAGCACAGGATTTTATAAAGAATATTTACAAAAATCTTTAAACGATATTAGCCTTACTCACGGCGGTTATTTTTCAAAAGATAATAGTGATAAAGATGATAAAATAGAGCAAGAAATCAATGAGATTTTGCACGATAAAATGAGCCTACTTAGTCTTAATAATACTAGAAGATTTATATTTTCAAAATGGACACTTAAAGAAGGTTGGGATAATCCAAATGTATTTAATATTTGCAAACTTAGAAGTAGCGGAAGTGAGATAAGTAAGCTTCAAGAAGTTGGGCGTGGGCTTAGGCTTCCTGTTGATGAATACGGCAATAGAATTACTAATAAAGAATATTATTTAAATTATTTCGTAGATGCTAGTGAGAGTGATTTTACTCAAAAACTTATAAATGAAATTGAGATAAGTGATGAGTGTTTTGATATAAAAATAGATGATTTATTAGATGAGAAAATTTATAAAATAATTTTAAGTGAATATGATTTAGATGAAGATTTGATTTATGATGAGCTTTTAGAATGCGGTGCTATAAACAAGCGAAGTAAGATAATAAATGTAGATGTTTTAAAAGCAAAATATCCAAAAGCATTTAGCAAAAATAACATTAAAAAAGGTAAGATTAAAAACTCTAATGAATTAGAAAATAAAGTAAAAATCAAAACTAATTTATATCCACAAATCAAGGCTTTATGGGAAGAAATAAACAAAAAAGTATTTTTAAAATACGATGCCATTGAAAATGTGTTTTTAGCTAATTTTAAAGAGTTTTTAAAAGAATTTAAAGCAAAAGATAATTCAAGTTATATAAAAATTACACAATTAAGCGTAAATAATAATCAATTAAAAAGCCAAAAAGATATTTTAAATAATAAAATAAATATAAAAACTCTAAATTATGGAGAGTTTTTGCTAGGACTTAGCACAAAATTAGGTCTTAATCTAAACACTTTACATAAAGCCTTTTATGAGTTAATGAAAGATGGTTTATTTAACATAAATGATTATTTAAATGAGCCTAGTTTGAATGCTATTTGTAAGGAATTTAATTTTTATCTTTTAAGTAATTCTAGTAAGCTTTTTAGCATATCTTACGAAGAGTTTTCACACCACATTCATCCTACAAAAATCACTAATGAAAAAGGTGAAATATTAAATGAAATAAATGCTAGTGATATAGGTGTTTTAGGTGGAGATGAATTAGCAAATAATACCTTTTTATACGAGCAGATTTTTTATGATAGTAAAATTGAGCAAGAGATAATAAAAGAAGATATAAAAAGCATACAAGTCTTTATGAAAATACCTAAAAACTCATTAAAAATCCCTGTAGTGGGTGGATTTAGCTATTCGCCTGATTTTGCTTATGTATTAAAAGATGATAAAGAAAATATCCATTATTTTGTGCTTGAAAGTAAAGGCGTAGATAGCAAAATCAATCTAAGAAGAGATGAAAATGCGAAAATTACTAACGCAGAAAGTCTTTTTAAAGGTATAAATATTACTTTTGAAAAACAATTTAATAATGATAAATTGGAAACAATCATAAAAAATATAATCAATAAAAAATAATTAATCTAATTTAAATTCCTTAAAGGATTTAAATTAGAATACAAGATTATATTAAAAATATGGAGTGTTAAATGCTTTCTTTTATGAAAGAATTAATAAAAAAATCTTTATTTGTTGGTTTGGGTTTAGCGTTTTTTATCATTCCTATTTTCGCTTTTTTAATGCTTGTTCAGTATTCATACGATATCTATAGTAAATACTTTAGTTCAACTTATGATAAATTTCTTAAAACTAAAGAAGAGCTTTGCTCTCTTGAAAGGCAATTAGAAGTAGAAGGCTATTTATTATTTTGGGATTTTAAAAATGAGTATACAAATTATAAATATGATTATTCTAAAAGCGGATATAAATGTAATTTGGAAAAAGAAGAAAAATATAAAAGAGCAATTGTAAATTATTTTAAATTAAGTAATGCAAAAATATATGAAGTGCAAAATTATAATAGCATTGATGAAGTTAAATCTCTTAAAACTTTAGATAGTTTAGAATTAAAAGAAGTTAATGAATTTAACAATAATCTAGTATTTTTTAAAAATAGATTTTTTGATAAAAATTCATTTCAATTTATAGATGGATATAAAATGCAAGTAATGTTATATAACTCATATACTAAGGAAAAAGAAGAGAGAATATTATATAGATGGGTGTGGTTATGTAATCCAAACATATAAAATAAAATACAATTAAGAAGATATAATGGCAGTAAAACTACAAATAATGTTTAATTATTTATAGTTTTACAAGAATTTAAATCAATAGGATTAAATAAGTTCCATTGTTTGTTTTACTATTGATAATTCTTCGTTAGTTGGAATAACTAAAATTGGGTATTTTGAATCAGCTTTTGCTATATTTCTAGCTACTTTTTCACGCTTAGCATTTTTTTCTTCATCAATGCTAAAGCCAAGATGTGCAAGTTGCTTACAAACCGCAGCTCTCATTAAATCATCATTTTCACCAATACCTGCTGTAAAAATTAGAGCCTTAGCAGGAGTTACTGCAAGGTATGAGCCTATGTATTTTGCAATTCTATAGCAAAACATATCAAATGCTAATTTTGCTTTCTTATCACCATTTTGCATTTTTTCTTCAATTTCACGCATATCATTTGCACCACAAATTCCTAATAAACCACTTTGTTTATTGCAAATTTTATCAAGTTCAGCAATGCTTAAACCTTTATTATATGCTAAATAAAATAAAGCTCCAGCATCAATATCCCCACATCTAGTTCCCATCATTAATCCTTCAAGCGGAGTAAGACCCATTGAAGTATCAACGCATTTACCATCTTTAATAGCACTAATACTTGCACCATTTCCTAAGTGAGCTGTAATTGCATCTATGTTTTTAATACCTAAGAATTTTTCTGCTTCACGAGTTACAAATTCATGAGATGTTCCATGAAAGCCGTATCTTCTAACGCCATCTTCTTCATAATATTTATTAGCTATTGCATAGCGATATGCGATTTCTGGCATTGTTTGATGAAATGCTGTATCAAATACTGCTATATTTTTAACACTTGGAGCAAGATTTATAATTGTTTTAATTCCTGAAATATTTGCAGGATTATGTAAAGGTGCTAATTTTACTAATTCATCTAAAGCTTTTAAACATTTATCATCAACTAATGTTGCTTTAATAAATTTATCTCCACCATGCACCACACGATGACCTACTGCTGCTAATTCATTAAAATCAGTTAAAAGTCCGCTTTTAGCAAATAAATCACGAACTACTTTTAAGCCATCTTCGTGATTATTTATGCCACCTAAATGCTCTAATTCCTTGCCATCAAATTTAATTTTTGCTCTTGAATTACTTTCTCCAATTTGCTCAACCAAACCACTCGCAACACTATCTTCATTAAAAAATAATTGGAATTTCAGTGAGCTTGAACCTGCATTTAAAACTAATATTTTTTTCATAATTTTTCCTTTTTTATAATTTATTGTGCTTGAATTGCACTAATTAAACATGTATTTACAATATCTTCAACCAAACAACCCCTACTTAAATCATTAATAGGTTTGTTTAAACCTTGCAAAACAGGACCAACCGCAATAGCCCCTGCACTTCTTTGCACTGCTTTATAAGCTATATTTCCTGCATTTAAATCAGGGAATACAAATACATTTGCCTTTCCTGCTACTTTGCTATCAGGCATTTTTTTACTTGCTGTTGCAATATCTACTGCTGCGTCAAATTGTATAGGACCATCATAATTTAATCCCTCATAAGATTTTGCTAATTCACACGCTTGTTTTACTAAATCAACGCTTACTCCACTACCGCTATTTGCAGTTGAATAAGATAGCATTGCAACTCTTGGTTCAAAACCAAAAGCCTTATAAGTAGCCGCACTAACACTTGCAATTTCGGCTAGATTTTCAGGAGTTGGATTAGGATTTACTGCACAATCAGCAAAATACCAAACCTTATCACTTAAGCACATAAAAAATCCACCACTTACACTCTTAACACCTGGTTTAGTTTTAACTATTTGAAGAGCTGGGCGAATTGTATCAGCAGTTGAACATGCAGCCCCACTAACCATAGCATCAGCGTAGCCTAAATGAACTAGTAAAGTTCCAAAATAATTTCTATCTTTTATAAGTTCTTTTGCTTGCTCAAGGCTCATTCCCTTTGATTTTCTAGCTTCATAAAGTGCATTTGCACATTCATCATCTAATGATGAATTACCTGGATTATAAGTCTTAACATCATCTAAATCTATACCCAAATCACTAGCTTTTTGTGCTATTTCTTTATTGTTTCCTAAGATAATTAATTTAACAGCTTTACCTTCTAATAAAATACTAGCAGCCTTTAAAATACGCTCATCATTTCCTTCTGGTAAAACTATGGTTTTAATATTTTCTTTAGCCTTGCTCTCTAGCATAACTTCAAATGCCATTGGACTTACATAATCAGGTTTTTTAAGATTTAATAACTCATCTAAGCTTGTATTTTCATTATATAAACTTGCGTATTTATGATGAATTTTAGCAAACTCAAATTTGGTTAAATCATTATCAATTACATAATTTAAATTAAGCTCTTTACTTAGTTTTAGATTTATCCAAAAAGTATCAAGACCACCAAAAACTCCAAAACTAGCAACTAATACAAAATCATATTTAGCTTTTAATTCATTAACTTTAATGATTATATTTTTATAAAAAGTATTTTCATTTTTCAAATACTCTTTAACGCCTGTTGCACTATCATATAAGTATTCAGTTTTTATATTATGCTCTTTTGATAATTTATTTAAACCACACACCCCGTCTTCACAAGCAAGTGCTTGGAAAACAACAATATTTGAATATTTTTTTGATAATTTTATAGCAAGATTATCTAAACTTTCCCTGCTTTGTTTTTGAAAGTAAATCGCATTCATTGCTACTCCTTCATTGATTAAATTTCGCTAGAGTATATGCCTAAAATATTAATAAATAAGGAAGAAAATATGAAAAAAAGTTACATAAAATATTTTGTTTTCTCTTTGTTAATTTCAGGTTGTGGTTTGGCTGATCCGCAAATGGATATGAAAGCTCCAACATATGTAGAGCAAATTGAACCTAAGGCTGATAATAATTTAGGAAGTCCAGGCTCACTTTTTGGAAAAGGCTCTAATCCACTTTTTAGCGATAATAAAGCTATGAATGTAAATGATATAGTTACAATAATTATTAAAGAAGATACAAGCCAAAGTAGTAAAGCTAGTAAAAGCACGAATAAAGCTTCTAATGCTAATTTAAATTCCGGAGTTTTTGCAGGATTATTATCAAGTCTTAATAAATCAGCAGATATTGGCTTTCAAACAAAAAATAATTCAGATTTTAGTGGTAGCGGTCAAGCTAGTAGAAATGAAAAATTTCAAACAACAATTAGTGCTAGAGTAATAAAGGTATTAGCTAATGGAAATTATTTTATTGAAGGAAAAAGACAATTATTAATAAACGGAGAAAAACAAATCGTTCAAATCTCTGGAGTAATTAGACCTTATGATATAACAGGTCAAAACACAATTGAGAGCAAATACATAGCAGACGCTAAAATACTTTATTCAACTCAAGGCGAAATTGATAAAGCTACTAAAAAACCTTGGGGAACAAAAGCAGTTGAAACTATTTGGCCTTTTTAACCTTGATTTAAGGTTAAAAAGACTTTATTTCTTATCATCTTCGTTGATTTTTAATAATAATTTATAAGCCTTATATACATTTGAAATTGCAGCTGCTATTCCAAATGCAAGTCCTACGAAAAATAAAGGCTTATAAATCTTAGCGAGTAAAACTCCTAAACCAACGCCAATTAGCACTGCAACTACAATGCTAATACCTAAGCTTAGATGATTTGCAGCGTCTATTACACTTTTTACTTTTTTAGCTCTTTTATTTTCTTCGTTATGCACGAATAGCCTTTTTGAACGCATTTATAAATATTTCAAATTCTTTATCTTCAAACTTAGAGCAAATAAATGCAGTTTCATAGGTTGATGGTGCAAGATTTACTCCATTTTCTAGCATAATTTTATGAAATCTTGAAAACTTAGCTGTATCACTTGTCTTAGCGTCATCGTAATTTAATGGGTATTTTTCATTAAAGAAAAATCCTAACATTGAACCTATATTTTTAGCTACAAAAGGCACTCCTGCACTTTTACTCTCATCTAGCATAGCATTAATTGCATTTTTTGCCCATTTATCACATTTTTTATAAATATCATCGTTTAATTGCTCAAGATTTGCAATACCTGCTGCCATTGCAAGTGGATTTCCGCTTAGCGTTCCTGCTTGATATACTCCGCCTAGTGGACTTAGAAGTTGCATAATTTCTTTTTTTGCAGCATAAGCTCCAACAGGAAGTCCCCCACCAATAACCTTACCAAAACAAACCATATCAGGCACAACTTTATAAATCTCTAAAGCCCCACCTAAAGCAGCTCTAAAACCACTCATAACTTCATCAAAAATCAAAACGATTTTTAATTCATCACAAAGCTTTCTAAGGTCTTCTAAAAACTCTTTTTTAGCAGGGACAAAACCCATATTTCCTGCAATTGGTTCAATAATAATCACACCTATTTCACTACCATTACTCTTTGCTATAGCAATTTGCTCTTTTACGCTTTCTATATCATTGTATTTAGCTGTATAAGTATCTTTTACAGCGTTTTTACTAACTCCACTTGAGCTTGGAGTATTAAAAGTAGCTAAGCCACTTCCTGCATTTACTAAAAGCATATCAGCGTGTCCGTGATAACAACCATCAAATTTAATAAGCCCATCACGATTAGAATAAGCTCTTGCTAAGCGAATTGCACTCATAGTAGCTTCTGTCCCACTATTTACAAATCTAATTTGCTCTATTGCAGGATATAACGATATAACTTTTTGTGCTAATTTGCTTTCAGCTAATGTAGGAGCACCATAACTTGTGCCATCTTTTGCTGCATTAATAATAGCGTTTGTTACATTTATATCAGCGTGTCCTAAAATGCAAGGTCCATAGCTTTGAACTAAATCAAGGTATTTTTTATCTTCAATATCAATTATATAAGCGCCATCTCCCTTTTTTATAAATACAGGCTCACTACCTACACTTTTAAACGCTCTTACAGGAGAATTAACCCCACCTGCTATTAATGTTTGTGCTTGTGCGAAAGCTTCTTTATTTGTCATTTTTTTCTCCTTTTTTCTTGATATATAAGTATAAATTTTTTATTTCTTCATTTGTTAAATAATAATTTGGCATTATATTTTTTGAACTTGTTTTACTAACTAAGGCTTTATAAAAATTCTCATAACTAATATTTTTAATACTAGGGATTATTACTTGAATGGTTTTTCCATTTTCTTTATAAGTAGCAAATATTTGCTCACTTCCATCAAGCCCGTGGCATTTATCACAACCAATTCCCCTTGGGTTTTGATACAAGCTTAATTGATATTCATCTTTGCTTAAAAAATCACTATTAGCATAAACAAATACGCTAAAAACTAATAATATTAATTTTGATTTCATTTTATAATCCGTTGTTTTTAAGGGTTATAATACAATCTTTATTTTTATAAAGGTTACAAATTGATACTAGATGGAAAAAAATTAAGCAAAGAATTATATGCACAATTAAAACTCAAAATTAATGAGCTAAAAACCAAACCTTGCTTAGCTGTAATTTTAGTAGGAGATGATTATGCTAGTGGGGTTTATGTAAGAAGTAAATTAAAAGCTTGTAATGAATTAGGAATAATTAGTAAAGATTATAAGCTAGATAGTAGTATTAGCGAAGAAGAATTATTAAAAATCATAAGAGATTTAAATGATAATGATAGTGTAGATGCTATCTTAGTGCAACTACCTTTACCAAATCATATCAATAAAGACAATATCATAAACGCTATAAATCCTATTAAAGATGTAGATGGTTTTACTCCACTTAATTTAGGTTTAGTTTTAGCGAATTTAAAACCACATTTTTATGCTTGCACCCCGCTTGGAATTGATATTTTGATGAAGCATTATGGTATCAGTGTAAAAGGCAAAAATATTTGCATAATAAACGATAGTATCATAGTAGGTCGCCCACTTGCTGCTATGATGATTAATGAAGGTGCAAGTGTTAGCGTATGCCACAAATATACAAAAGATTTAAAAGAGCATACTTTAAACGCTGATATTTTAATAAGTGCTACAGGTGTAATTCATCTAATAAATGATGATTTTATAAAAGATGGAGCTATTTTAATTGATGTTGGGATTTGCAAAGAAATTGATGGCAAAAAACTATCAGGAGATTATCTTAAGACAAGTAATAAAGCTAGTATGATTACTCCAGTTCCTGGCGGAGTAGGACCTATGACTATTTATGCACTAATGCAAAACACATATGAAGCAAGATTAAAAAAGGAAGAAAATGCAAGAAAATAAAACAAAATGGCAAAAATTAGTTGATTTTTGGAATTCATGGACGGGGACTATTGTATTTGTTCTTGTTTTTATATTTTTCGTAGCTCAAGCTTTTACAATACCAAGTGGCTCTATGAAAAACACACTTTTGGTAGGAGACCATTTATTTGTAAAAAAATTCGCCTACGGGATACCAACTCCTAGAATTCCATTCCTAGAAGTTCCTGTGTTGCCTGATTTTAAAGGCGATGGGCATTTATTAAGCTATGCTAAGCCTAAAAGAGATGATATAGTGGTGTTTTTGTATCCGCACAATACAAAGCTACATTATGTTAAACGCTGCGTTGCTTTAGGAGATGATGAGATAATATTTGCAAATAAGACCCTTTATGTGAGAATGCACGAAGGAGATGAATATATGAGAGCAAATTATCCTGCTAATAAACAAGTGATTTTGCAAGGCAAATTATACATAAAAGAGCCTTATACTAAAAAGGGTATTCATTATGATGAAAGAGTGGATTTTGATAAGGTCATAGAATACTTTATGGCTAAGGGTGAGTTTGTAATGAAGCCAATTTATGTTAGTGAATTAAGAAGTGATATTAAAGCGTATTATTATAAGGTGCCTAGCAATGAATACTTTATGATGGGTGATAATCGCGACCACTCAAATGATAGCCGCTTTTGGGGAAGTGTAGATTATAAATATATTGAAGGTAAGCCTTGGTTTGTTTATCTAAGCTGGGATGATGATTATAATATCCGCTGGGAAAGAATGTTTAAAAGCGTTGATACCTTAGAAAACGATGAAAGATATATCCATCACGAAATAAGCGATATTAATTCTCTTGATTGACAAAAATATCTAATTCAAATTCTTGTGATTTGAATTAGAATTTATTTTATAATACATTATATTTTAAAGGTAATTTATATAAAAATTAAAATTATTTAATTGTATTTGAAGACTTTTCACTTAAAATCTTTTCAATTTTCTTTTGTTGTTTTGCTATATATTTTTCACCTAGTGGTTGTGCTTCTTCTTCTCTAAATTCCATTTCAAATCCACCTTTGCTAATTGCAGAATACTTTTGTCTAAACTCTGTGTATAAAAAATAAACCGATAAATCATCAACAAAAGGCAATGAAACTAGCTTGGTTTTAGTTTGATATATTGTGTAAGTTTTTAAGTTTTTACCATTTAAGAAAAATAGTGCTAAATAGCTTGATAAAATATCCAATATTACAAAAAACATAATTATAGGAAAGAAAATTATTCTAGCTATAGGGTAGTCTAATCTATAATTTAAACTTTGATTTTCTGTTTCTTTAGTGTTATAAGCGTCTTTATTGAATATATACGAATAAGCTAAAGCAGGTCGCTTGGTTTGTAATCTAAAAACTATATCGCTTTTATTTATCGTTGCAGTTACTTTCTTATAGCTCTTTGCTATACCAAAAACACCTGCTTCATCTATCTCATAAGTATCAAAATATATCTTTTCATTATCTACGCTAATATAAAAATCATTATTTTTAACAAATCTAAGTCTTTTTATTTGTCTAAGTTTTAAAAAGAATGCAACAAAAAAAATACCATCAATAATACCACTCCAACCTTTTTGAATTCTTCGTATGTCAGTCATTGTTTTTTCGGGTTTACTATTTAATTCATTGATAATATCTATTACAAAATAACATGAAATAAGTGTAAGAAAAATTGAAAAAATCTCATTAAACAATCTAATAAGCTCTAAGTTATATAAATAATCGTTTTTTATTTTATAATCTTTTAAATTATCTATATTCAAATTTATCCTTTATATTTAATAAAACTAATTATAAAAATTACTAATATTTTTATAACTTGTTTTCATTTTAATTCTCCTTTTAATTTATTTAAATAATTTGTATAAACATCATTAGAGCAACTACCTCTTCTATAATAATTACCTAAACTAAGATAATAGTTATCAATAAATAACCTAGTAAAAGAATCATAAATTCTATTAAGATTAGGGCTAAGTTCTAAACTCAAATTATTTAAATTTGTTATTGCATAACTACAAGGTTTATAATAACCATAAATATCATAATTTATTAGCTTATCTTTACTAAGTCTAGTTGGTAATTTTGAAGCCTCTTCTTCAAAGCGTTTTTCATATTTTTTATAATTTTCATATAATTGCACTTCTTTATCAACTATTAAATTTACACTTTTAAAAAACTTACCATCTATCGTATAGTTTTGCTTTTT
>NZ_JACGAT010000011.1:0-60044 GCF_020137635.1 Campylobacter sp. RM12642 | reverse complement strand
AAAAACATTCCGATATAACTAAGTGTAATAAATACTTTTTGGTTTACTTCTCTTTTAAAAACTAACTCATATAAATTAAAAACTATATGCCCGCCATCAAGCACAGGAATAGGTAAAAGGTTTAAAATCCCAAGATTAATTGATAGTAAAGCCGTGATTATTAGCAGTTTTGAAATTCCAAGTGTAGTAGCCATTGTGGTTGTGTCGGCTATGCTTATAATTCCACCTATATTTTTAGGGCTAACTTCAGCTAATATTAATTTTTTAAGACCTTCAAGGATTAAAAAAGCCCCATCTAAACTCTCTTTAAAAGCCCAAGCAAACACACTAAAATCTCTATGATATTCTATAAAAGTCTCATTTTTAGGCACAATTCCTAATAGTGGTTTTGTGATGATTTCTCCGAAAATATTTTGAGTTTTGCCTTCGTAAGTTTTAATATCAAGTTCTAAAATTTCATTATTTCTTAATACTTTTACATTAATACTACTATCATTTACGAGTGGTTTGATATCGTAAAAATTATTAATTTTAGTGCCATTGATTTCTAATATTTTATCATTTACTTTTAGTTTTGTATCAGCATATTCGCTAAGCGCACCAATAGTCGGACTAAGCCTTTCAACCCCTATAAAACCTAAACTTATATAGATGAAAAACGCTAAAAGTAGGTTAAAAAATGGACCTGCAAAAAGAATTAAAATCTTTTTAAATGGGTGTAATACCGAATAGCTATCATAATCATAAGTTTTAAGAGTAGGGTCGCTATCATCTTGACCTTTCATCTTGACATATCCACCTAAAAATACGCTTGATATTTGATAATCAGTGCCTTTATAATGCTTCACATAAATTGGCTTTCCAAACCCTATGCTAAATGTTAAAACTCTAACTTTAAAGTATTTTGCAGCTAAAAAATGCCCTAATTCATGAAAAAATATCAAAAAAGAAAGTATTAAAATAGTGCCTAAAAAACTAGCCCCATAATGCCAAAAGCAAAAAGCTAAAACAATAAAAGTTAGAATTATATTCTTCATTTTTTTGCCTTAGCATATTCTATTACATAAATAGCCCCAGAATAAATAGTAAAGAAAAAGCATAGATAAAATAAAATATCTTTTCCCCACCAATCCATTAGTAAAAATCCAATTGCTAACATTTGAAATGTTGTTTTGATTTTACCACTCATATTTGCAGCGATTTTAAGCCCATCAGCTACTATCATAACTCTTAAACCAGTTATAAAAAACTCACGAACTAAGATAAAATAAACTAGAATTTCATTAACCCTTCCCATCATCATAAGCCCTAAAAATGCCGCTAAGGTAAGCATTTTATCAGCCAAAGGGTCTAAAATCTCTCCTAAAATTGTTTTTTGATTCCAAGACCTTGCAATATATCCATCAAAAAAATCAGTTATAGAAGCAATGGTAAAAATAAGAGCTGCTAAATAATTTATCCAAGAAATATGTATATTGTGAGTATTAACCAACACATTTGAATGCGTTAATAATATAAATAAAATTGGTGCTAGGACTATCCTAGCACTAGCCAAAAGATTAGGTAAATTCATCACTTGAATGTTGTTCCACCATCTACAATGAATGTATGTCCTGTAACCCAACTAGCTTTATCGGTGCATAAGAATAAACATGCACCTGCTAAATCTTCAGGTTGCCCCATACGATTTAATGGGCTTAAATTCATTGTAGCTTGTTTTACTTCTTCATAATTAGTAAATGCTTTTAGAGCATCAGTATCAATTGGACCACCACTTACAACATTTACACGGATATTTTTCTCGCCTAATTCAGTTGCTGCATATCTAGCCATTGCTTCAACAGCAGCTTTTGCTGTTCCATGACCTGCATAGTTTTCAATATGAACTAAATTCCCTGTGCTAGAAATTGAAATAATACTTCCACCGCCAATTTTTTCCATTCTCTTAGCTGCTTCTTGAGCACCACAAACAAAAGCATTAACGGTAGCTGTAAAGATATTATTAATTCCACGAGGTTTAAGTTTCATAAACTTAGTATATCCACCTACAACTGCACGACCTGTAATAATTGCATTTGAGATAAAGAAATCAACCCTATCAAAATCTTCATCAATTTTTAAAAATAAATCTTTATAAGTTTCAGGCTCAAGTATATCAAATGGATAGCATTTAGCTTTAACTTTGTAAGTTTTTTCAATATCAGCAACGATTTCTTGTGCGATTTGTTCGTTTGAATTATAAGTAAATGCAACATTACAACCTGCTTTTGCAAATTCATACACAATAGCCTTACCTATACCACGAGTTCCACCGCTTATTACTAATACTTTATCTTTAAAATTAATCTCTTGCATTAAAATCCTTTTATATCATAATTTTTCATAACTTCTTCTATTCTTTTTAGATTTTCTTTACTAGGAGCGCAAAGTGGCAAACGATATTCAAGACTAGGAAGTAATCCTGCTATAAACATTGCTGCTTTTATTGGAATTGGGTTGCTCTCACAAAATAAAATCTTATTTATATTATAAAGTTTATCGTTAATAGATTTTGCATTTTTATAGTTTTCTTTTAAAGCTTCGTGAGTTAAATTAGCAATTTCATTTGGTAAAAGATTTGAAGTAACGCTAATTACACCACTACCACCATTGCTTAAAATAGGATAATTTATACTATCTTCTCCACTTACAAGTCTTAGTTTTGGCTCGTTTGCTAATAAATCTACGCACTTATCTATATTTCCACTTGCTTCTTTTACTCCGTAAATATTAGGACAATTTCTAAAAAGTTCAATTATAGTTTGACTAGCTATTTCACAACCTGTTCTTCCTGGAACATTATAAAGCATAATAGGAATATCAATTGATTTAGCAATAGCTTCATAGTGTTTATATAATCCACTTTGCATAGGTTTATTATAATATGGAGTAATGCTTAAAATCCCATCAGCTCCACACTCTTGAGCAAATTTTGCTAAAGATATTGCTTCGTGAGTTGCATTTGAGCCTGCACCTGCTAAAACCTTAGTATTTGTTCCTTTACAAACACTTACTGCGATTTCTATACATCTTTTATGCTCTTCATGAGTTAAAGTTGGGCTTTCTCCCGTGGTTCCAACAGGAACTACTGCATCAATTCCATTTGCTATTTGTCTTTTAACTAGCTTTTCATAACTAAGTTCATCAATTTTATCATTTTTAAATGGTGTTATTAAAGCTGTCATTGCACCTATTATTTCTTTTTTCATACTTTCTCCTTTAAAATTATTTGAGTTAAATTGTCATCTTTTAGATATTTTTTAAAAACTTGGTTTAAAATTTTATAATCTAATTCTTTTGAAGTTAGAGAATTTAAAAATACATTTACATCTCCAAAACATTCAAATTTACCAATTCCACTCGCTAAAGCACTTGGGTTGGATTTTACTTGATTTATGCTTAATTCTAATTGATTATAAATTGTTCTTGTATCAAATTTATTAAATTTTGTTTGATTAATTAATTTTTTTAGTTGCTTTATTGCTGATTTTGTATTTACTAAATCATTACAAACTCCAAAAATTATAAATAAATTTTCATTCTTAGAGCTTTGTGCGTAAAAGTCCAAATCAGCACATAGATTATATTCATTTATCATTTTATTTTTTATAATTGAGTTTTTATCAAGATTTAAAAATATTGAAATAGCCTTTAAATACTCAAAATCTTCGTGATTAAATGCAGGTATTTTATAAGCACAAGCAAAAATATTAGAATTTAGATTAGGAAAACTAAGTTCTATTTCTTTTAGACCTGTTCTATCTGGTTCATATACTTTATTTTGCGTGATTTTTTTTGCTGATTTTTTACTAAAAATCTCTTCGCACATACTAAAAATATCAATATTAGCTAAATCTCCGCTAATTACTATACAAGCATTATTTGGTGCATAGAATTTAGTATAAAATTCTTTTACAATTTTAGGTGTAATATTTGCTATATCATCAGCAAATCCAATCGGCGTCCAATGATAACTAGTCTTTATAAAAGCGTAATTATAAATAGCATTATATAAATACCCAAAAGCATCATTTCCTACTCTTAATCTCTCTTCTTCAAGGACTACATCTCTTTCTTTATAAAATTCATCTTTATTAAACAATAACTCACTCATCATACTAAAATATAATTCTAAAACTCTTTTAATATGAATATTTGCGATATTTACATAGTATTGAGTGTAATCAAAACTAGTGCAAGCATTATTTACTCCACCTAATGCTTTTATTATCTCATCAAATTCTCCAGCTTTATGAGTTTTTGTGCTTTTAAAAGATAGGTGTTCTAGCAAATGTGCTATACCGCTTTTGCCTAATTCTTCATAACTTGAGCCTACTTTATAAAAGATATTTACACTAGCTACACCTGAATTATCATTTAGATTTACAGCATAAATTTTTAAGCCATTTTTTAATACTTTACTTTCTATATTCATTTTATCTCTTTTAACATTCTTCAAATTTTTCTTTTAATTTTTTATAAAATTCATTATTTTCTAAGCTTTTATCGTTTCCAAATCCCACCATTTTAGAATTATCTAAAATCAAAATATTATCAGCAATTGCAATAGAATTTAGTCTATGTGCTATTAGAATAATTATCTTATCTTGCTTAATATTTACTAAGCTTTTTGATATTAAATTCTGACTTTCATTATCTAAAGCACTTGTTGCTTCATCAAAAATTATTATTTCAGGATTTTTATAAAACGCTCTTGCAAGTGCTAGGCGTTGTCTTTGACCGCCACTAAAATTATTACCTTTTTCACTTAGTTTAGTATAAATTCCATCAGGCATAGCACTTATAAAATCATAAGCATTTGCAAGTTTTAAAGCATTAATAACTCTTTCTTCATCAAATTCATTTGCATAAGCAATATTATTTGCAATAGTATCGCTAAATAAATAAATATTTTGTGTAACTATTGCTATTTTTTCTCTTAAGCTATCTAGTGAATAGTTTTTATAATTGTTATTGTTTATTTTAATTTCTCCAGAATTTAGCTCATAAAATCTTAAAATAGTATTTACTAAAGAGCTTTTTCCGCTACCACTTCTTCCTATAATTGCGGTGATTTCGCCTTTTTTAAACTCTATACTAACATTATCTAAAGCTAATTTATTATCGTATTTTAAACTAGCATTTTGTAATTTTAGGCTTTTAATTTCTTGATTTAAATTCTCATCTCCACCTTTAATCTCTGGCTCAAGGTCAAGTAAATAAAAAGTCCTTGTGCTAGCCGCTAAGTTTGTTTGAAGACTTGCATAAAGACTTGTAATTCTTTTAACAGGAGTATATATTAAAAATAAAGCCGTTAAAAATGAGAAAAAATTGCCTATTTGCATAGAGCCATTTATAACTTCCATTCCACCTATTATTATAGTTGCCGATACGCCTAAAGCACCAAAAGTTTCCATAATAGGGCTTGTAAAGGCATTTATTTTAGTTCCACGATAGATTAATTTTGCTACATTTTCATTACTATTTTTGTATTTTTCTAGTTCTAATTTTTCAGCATTTGATGATTTAACTAGCTCAATATTGCCTAAAATCTCATTTAGTCTTGAAGTAAGCTCGGCATAATTTTGTTGTGTTGCTATTCCTATGCTTTTTAATTTTTTTATGAAATATCTAATAGGAAGCATAGCAGCAGGTAAGATAATAAATGCAAAAAAAGCTAATTTTGGGCTTTGAGAAATCACTACATAAAGTAAGCCTAAGGTTGTAATTATTTCTCTTGTAATATCAGGAATGAAATTAGTAAGCACATTTTGAAGACTTCCAATATCATTTAAAGAGCGTGATATTAGCTCTCCACTAGGGTGTTTTTGAAAGAATTTCATATCCATTACTATGATTTTTTTTAGGATTTTTTGTCTTAGTCTTTTTGTAATTTCTATACCTATAAAACCCATATTAATTGTTTGCATATAAAGACCTAAATTCTTTATAAAATATAAAGCAAACACACCTAAAGGTAAGATATATAATAATGTTACATCTTTTTCTACAAAGATTTTATTTAAAATCGGTTCAATAATCTTAGCACTACCAGCAGTTCCAGCTGAAGCTAAAATCATACCTATTATTGCTAGAAAAAATCTTATTTTATAATCTTTAAAATAGTGCTTAAACCTTTTTAATACATAAGATAATTTTAATTGGGATACATTTTGATTTTCTATTTCTTTTAAATTCATAAAATCTCCCAATCAACACCATTAGCGCTATCTTGAATGCTTACGCCTAAATTACTTAATTCGTTTCTAATACTATCGGCTTTTGCGTAATCTTTATTTTTTTTAGCTTCATTTCTTTCATCAATTAATTTTAGAATTTGAATACGGAATTTCTCATCACAATTTTGTAAATATTCATTAGGATTAATCACTCCAACTCCTAATAATTCAACAATAGCTAAAAACTCATTTTTAAGCTCATCATTAGCTTTTATAGTATTTGCATAATTTACCCATTCATCTACAATTGCAAGTGCTTTTGAAGTATTTAAATCATCGCTTAAAGCTTCAATTAGTTTTGATTTTAGCTCACTATTGGGTGCTATTGTTTTTAAATCTAGCTCATTTAAATTAAGCTTTTTTTTCACTCTAAATATTTTATCAAGGCGTTTTTTAGAAGCTTTTAAATCAGTAATTGTGTAATTAAAATCTTGTCTATAATGAGTGCTTAGTAAATAAAATCTAAGTGTTTCTCCGCTAAATTCTTTTAAAGCGTCTTTTACAAAAAAGCTATTATTTAGACTTTTACTCATTTTTTCGTTATTAATATTTACAAAGCCATTATGTAGCCAAAAAGTAGCTAGTTCGTTTTTAGTTGCTAAACGACATTGACAAGCTTCGTTTTCGTGGTGTGGAAATAACAAATCAGCCCCACCACAATGAATGTGTAATTTAGGAAAAATATCTAAAATCATACAAACACATTCAGTATGCCAACCAGGACGACCTGTGCCAAAACTTGCTTTATAATAATTCTCATCAAATTTCCATAATACAAAATCACTTTCATTCTTTTTATCTACTTCATTTTCAAGTCTTGAGATAGTATCATCTTGAGGTTTGTTTGAAATACTTAAATAAAGTTTATCTAAACTTGTATTTAAATATATTCCATCATCTAATCTATAAGCATATTTTAATTCAAGCAATTTTTCAATAAAACTAATCATTTGATTAATATATTCAGTTGCTCTTGGGCTAATATCAGGCTCTAAAACATTTAAAGCTTTCATATCAGCTTCATAACTTTTAATATAAGTTTCGCTAATTTCAGCTAGACTTTTGCCACTTTCATTCATTTTTTTGATTAATTTATCATCAATATCTGTGTAGTTTTTCGCTAATTTTACTTCAAAACCATTTGCTTTAATTACTCTTTTTAATAAATCAAAACTTATGCTTGACCTTGCATGGCCTAAATGTGCGTCATCATAAACGGTTGGACCGCAAACATATATATTTATACATTCATTTTTATATGTAAATTCTTCTTTTTTTCTAGTTTGTGAGTTAAAAAATTGCATTTAAAAATCCTTTTAAATATATTAAAACATAAGCAAATATTACACTAATAAAGATAATTCCTAAGCAAACGCTAGGTCTTAAAATACTAAAAAATCTAGCATAAGAAAACACAAAAAGATAAGCAAGTAATATAAACCAAGCAGAAATATTAGCACTTATACAAAACGCTAAAATACCAAAATCTTTTATCAAACATAAACTTGCAATTATACTTATAAAACAAGACATTATTGAAATCTTAGCAGCAATTGAGTGTAAATAATTTGCATTTATCCAAGCTAAAAATAATTTTGAAATTCCAAGTGGAACTATACATAATATATAAAGTCTTAAGACTTTAGCGCATTCAAGTGTGTTTTCATTTGTAAATGCTCCACGCTCAAATAAGAGTTTAATTATCTCTTCGCTTAAAATATAGCCTGTTAATGCAGCAAGTATTAATAAAAGTAGCATTAATTCAAATATTTTTTGAATACTTAAAATAGCATTTTGAATTTTTCCTTGTTTAATATAAGTAATTAAGCTTGGGAAAAATACTTGAGTAAAAGCAATAGCAATTAAGGCTAATGGGAGTTGATAAAGTCTAGTTGAATAATTAAGATATGAAATACTTGCGTGAGCCAATGAACTAGCTAGAGCAATTTCAACTAATGAGTTTAATTGTGAACTTGATGAGCCAATTAAAGATGAGCTAAAATTTTTAAAAAAGCCTTTAAGAGAAGTTTTTTTATTTTTATGATTTAAATTCTTTACATAAATTATCATAGAATGAAAGATTTTATTATCTTTTAAAGCAATCATTAAAATAATTACTTGAATAAAAGCACTTATTAAAATAAAATAAGTAATCATTTTAAGCAATTGTAATTTTTCTAAATCTTTAAATATTAAAAGAGCAGCTACACAGGCAAAATTAAAAATAGAAGCGCTTATGCTAGTTATAAAAAATCTACCTTTATAATTAAGTAAAGACGCAAAAAACGAAGCACAAAAAATAATCACTAAATACCAAATATTAAGCCCGATTAAAGGTGCTGATATTTTTTTTATCTCATCATCAAAACCATAGGCTATTAGATTAGTAAAGATATTAGAAAACATAAAAACAATTAAGGCTATTAAACTAAGTATAGCTATAAAAATTATAAGTATCTTTACACAAAATTCGCCTTTACGATTAGTCTTGGCTAGATTTGGTAAAAAGCTTTGATTAAATGTGCCTTCGGTAAATAAGGTTCTAAAAACACTCGGAAGCTTTATCATTATAAAAAATATATCAGAATAAATACTAGCCCCTAAAAATCTAGCTAGTAAAAAATCTCTACAAAAGCCACTTATTCTTGATATTAAAATACCAAAAATATTGAAAAAATATTTTTTTATTAGTTCTTGTTTCATTCATTTTACTTTTTTAATTTATTTTTAGGTATATTAACGAAAAAAAATAAAGGCTTTACAATTTGGAAAAATACATAATCAAAACAGATAAACCTTATGATGAATTAACAAATTATGCAAATAGATATAGAAAAGATATAAATAATTTAGATTTTAAGGTTCTTCATTATGAGACAATAATTACTAAAGATGGAATGTCTCAAACCCTTTTAGAACACGAATTAGAAGTATTTAACGATGATAAATTCTTTAATGACGATATGGAAATTAAACAAATATACGAAATAGAAATAATAGACAATATTGTTCCATTAATTGATTTTAAGATAGGAACAAATAAAAATCTTACTAAGGTAGTAGCAAATTTTAGTGCTATAAATTATGATGACAAAATAGAATTTGCTGAATATATAGAAAATATTAGAGATTTAATTAATAAAAAATTTATAAAAGCAGGTTTATTACTAGGCATTAGAGAATTTACTTTTCAAGAGCAGCTTGTAAAAATGCTAAAGGCATTTGAGAGTAAGCAAATTATGGAAGCTAGTATAGTTTTAGCTAAGGGGATTGAGCCAATTAATGCTATTAATTCAGAAACCAAGCTTTATTATAAAGATAAAAAAGTAGATGAAAATGCTAAAATTGATTATTCTCAGCGTGGTTTTATAAATGCTATTAGTAAAGATGAATTAATAATTGAATTTATTAAACCAATAAAAGCTGTTAATGGTAAGGATTTAAAAGGAAATATTATTAACGCTACTAATTCTAATATTATAAGTGAGCCTGATTTTAAGGTTAGTGAAAATATTAGAATGCTTGAAGATGATTTGAGTATAAAGTATTATGCAAATATAAATGGCTATGTAACTTTTGTTTATAGAGATAAGTTGTATGATATAAAAGATAGTGTTAGCGTTCAAGCTGTGGAATTTAAAACAACAGGTTCAATTGATGCAGGTATTAATAAAGATATTACTTTAAATGTTGATGAACAAGATTATTTAAAAGACGCAGTAGGGGCAAATCTTAGTATAGAAGTAAGCACACTTAATGTAAAAGGAAATATCGCTCAAAATTCAGTAGTAAAAGCAAAAATTGCAAATATAGGCGGACAAACTCATTCAAAAAGTAAGATTTATGCGAAAAAAATCAATATAGAAGTGCATAGGGGTTATTGCGAAGGCGAAGATATAGAAGTAAATAGGCTTGAAAATGGCGTTATTGTAGGAAAAAATGTAAGAGTAAAACACGCATTAGGCGGTAAAATCATAGCAAATAAAGTAATGATAGATACACTTACAACTAATACAACTATAGAAGTTAGTGATATTGCAGTTGTTAAAGAGTGTTTAGGAGAAAATAACAAATTCTTAGTAAGTGCTAGTAAATCTCCAATAATTGTTAAAAGTCTTGAAAAAACTTTAGGTCAATTAGCCGAAGTAAATAAAAATTTATTATCTTTACCAAAAATTATAGATAGTAAAAAATCAATCATAGACGCTAATAAAGATAGTATTATGCAAATTAAACAAAGATTAGCAGAGATGAAACAAAGTAATATTATTCCACCTACTGCATTTTTGCAAAAAATTAGAGATTATCAAAATGTTGTGCTTGAATATAATGATTTAATTACTAAATTAAAAGATTTTAAAGATAAGCATAAAGATTTAGAAGATGATTTAAAAAGATTGCAAAATAAAGTCTATGAAGCAAAGGTTATAAATACTAAAAGATGGGCGAATTTAAATGAAATTAAATTCAAATTACTTTATCCTGATATTGAGCTAACTTATAATACTAAAGAATATGAAGATTTATATTGTTTAAAATTAGAAAGAGTTATGATAGGTGATGAAGAAAGTGCAAAAATAGTAAAGCTAAAAAGAACAGAAGTTAAAAATTACGAAGATGAATTTATGGAAGAAAAGGAAGATTATTGATAGTTTATTTAGAAGGTGAAGTTATTAAAAAAACTCCTGCGTTTATAATCTTAAAAACTTATGGAGTAGGGTATGGAATAAATCTTAGCTTATTAAGTGCTGCTAGGATTAATAAAGGAGATAAAGTAGCTTTATTAATTACTCAAATTATTAAAGAAGATTCAAATAAATTATATGGCTTTTTAGATGAAAGTGAGCAAATATTATTTGAAGCCTTAATAAAAGTAAATGGTATAGGTGCTACAAGTGCTATGGCACTTCTATCATCAATGGATGTAGCGAGTTTGCAAAGTGCTATTATTAATGAAAACGCAAAAGCTTTATGCAAAGCTCCAGGAATTGGTGCTAAGAGTGCAAGTAGATTAATATTAGAATTAAAAGATAAAATAATCAAATTAGGAATAAGTGCGGAGAATAATTATTATTACGAAGCTAGTGAAGCTTTACTTGCTTTAGGCTTTAAACAAGAAGCTGTGATTAAAGCTTTAAAAGATATTAATGCAAATAGTGTTAGCGAAGTAATAAAACTAGCTCTTAAAAAATTAAGTTAAGGAAAATAAATGAAATACGCAATGGTTTTTGGTGGGAATTCTTACGAGCATGAAATAAGCATAGTAAGTGCTGTAACTGTGGCAAAATTATTAGATGATGTAATTTTTATTTATGTTAGTTTTGATAATGAGTTTTATTTAATAGATAAAAACAATATGAATGCAAATTATTTTGCAAAAGGTGGTTTTAAAAATCTTAAGCCTTTAGTATTAAAACAAGGTGGCTTTTATCTTAAAAAGCTTTTAGGCGAAGAAAAAGTAGAATTTGATATAGCTATTAATATAGTTCATGGAAAAGATGGCGAAGATGGGAAATTAGCCTCTATGTTTGATTTTTATAATATAAAATACATAGGCCCTAGAACTGCTGCTTGTGTGCTTAGTTTTGATAAACATTTAACTAAACTTTATGCAAATGAAGTAGGGGTTAAAACAATTGCTTATAAATTATTAGAAAGCAAAAATGATGAGGTTGAATTACCTGTTATTTTAAAACCAGCTAGGCTTGGAAGTAGTATAGGTATAAATATAGTAAAAAATAAAGAAGATTTTGCTTATGCGTATGATAGCTCGTATGAATTTGATGACAAGATTTTAGCAGAGCCTTTTATTGAAAATATTCAAGAAGTAAATCTAGCAGGATTTTTTGATGGCGAAAAAATTGTATTTTCAAAGATTGAAGAGCCTAAGAAAAATGGTCATTTAGATTTTGACCAAAAATATCTAAGCTTTAAACAAGAAAAAATAGAAGAAGTAAAACTTAATGATGAGTTAGTAAATAAATTAAAAGACGCTTTTACTAGACTTTATTTGCCGTTGTTTAAAGGTGCTTTAATTAGATGTGATTTTTTTATTAAAGATAATGAGATTTATCTAAATGAGATTAATCCAAATCCAGGTTCTTATGCTAATTATTTATTTGATGATTTTAAATCTTCTTTAGAAAAATTAGCAAAATCTATTGAAAGTGATTTTAAAATTAAAGAAAATTTCACATTTTTAAATAAAATTGTAAGAGCTAAATAATGAGATTTGTTTTGATATTCTTGCTAAGTATTAATCTATTTGCAGGAGAGTATTTTGTATCAAAAGTAATGGATGGAGATACTATTCAAGTAAGAAAAGGCAAGAAAAAAACAAAAGTTAGATTATATGGCATTGACGCACCTGAAACAAGTCAGAATTTTGGTGCATATTGTACTAGGGTTTTGTCTTCTAAAATAATTGGCAAAAAGGTTGATTTGAAAATCAAAGGCAAAGATAAATATAAAAGAACCATAGCAATTGTATATTTAGATGAGGTAGATATAAATCGCTATGTAGTTCAGCAAGGTTGTGCTTGGGCGTATTCTTATTATACAAATATGTATAAAAGCGATGAGTTAAAAGCAAGACAAGAATTAAAAGGCTTATGGATAGATAAAAACGCTCAAAATCCTTATGAATGGAGAAAAAAGCATAAAAATAGAAGAAGTGAAAGTGAAGAGCTTAAAAAGTTATTTCAATGGTTGATAGCATGAAAAAATTGATTGTTTTAATAGCTATTATTTTTAGCTCGTGTGCTAGTAAAGATGGAATTAGGCTTCATTATTATGAAGATTGTAATGAATATTATGACGCAGCTGGGGTTTATCATAAAGAATGTCCAAACAATATTATAGATTTTTAATACTGATTTTTTTTAGTATTAATTTATTTGCGGGTGTGCCTAATTTTGCTTATGAAAAAGAATATATTTTAAAAAAAGATGAATTAGAATGGTTTTTCATAAGTCCTAAGGGTGAAGAAAAATGGCAAAAATATGCCTTTAGATGGACGCATTTTGATAATACGAATTTGATTTTGCTAACTAATTTTAAAGATTATAAAAATTATAGAAAACAATATGTATTATCTCTTAGAAGGGGGCTTGATTTTGTTAAAGAACAAATTTTGCCTAATTACAAAAATCCTAGCATTGATAAAGTTACACTTTTTTTAGAATTTAAGGATTTTAAAGATAATAAAGCTAAAATAAGGGTTTTAGTTATTGATAACGATGGAAGAGTAGATATTGAGTTTAATAAGAATTTAAAAGGGAAGTAGTATGGAAAAGATAGATTTTTATATAAATGAATTTATAAAAGAGTTAAAGCATCCTAGTATTTATGAGTATTTAGCCAAGGTAAATCACGGCAAAAGATTACGCTCAAAACTGATTTTAAAAATAGCTGGAGTTAGTGATGAAGCTTATAAATTATGTGCAGTAATTGAGTGTATTCATCTAGCATCACTTATGCACGATGATGTAATAGATGAAGCACTAACTAGAAGAAATGCTCCAAGTATTAATGCAATTTATGGCGATAAAACTGCTATTATGCTAGGTGATATTTTATATTCAATTGCGTTTTATAATTTATGCTCTTTTAAAAGTGAAATAGCAGCCTGTGTTGGTCGTGCAGTTGCCTTGCTTAGTAGTGGCGAATTGCTTGATGTAGAGCTTGGAGAAAGCTTTAATGAAGATGAGAGCAAATATTATGAAATGATTTATAAAAAAACTGCTTCATTAATAGAAGCAAGTGCATATGCAGCAGCACTTTTAGCTAATTATCCTAACGCTAGTGATTATAAAGAATTTGGTAAAAATCTAGGAATTGCCTTTCAAATAGTTGATGATATTTTAGATATTACTCAAGATGAAGCTACTTTAGGAAAGCCAAATCTAAATGATTATAAAGAAGGCAAAGTTACTCTTCCATACATTATGCTAGATAAAAAATTGCAAGGCGATGATAAAGCAAGGCTAAGGTCTTATTTTTGTAAGACTTTAAGCAAAGATGAATTATCGTGGATAAAAGAGCAATTTTTAAAATACGATTTAATAAATGCAAGTATAAATGAAGCTAAAAATTACGGAGAACTTGCATTAAAATACGCAAGTAGCGATGAATTAAAAGAAATCGTTAAAAAAATGATTTTTAGGGAGTTTTGATGCATTATTTTAGCGTTAGTTTTACTCATAAAAATACAAGTATTGAAGTAAGAGAAAGACTAGCTTTAAGTGATGAATTTAAGAAAAAAGAAATTTATAAATTAATCTTAGCTAATGATTACATAGAAGAATGCGTGATTTTAAGCACCTGTAATAGAATAGAAATAATGTGTTATATTGAAAACCAAGTGGGTGTTTATGAATACATAATAAAGTGCTTATGTTTAATTTGTAAGATTGATGAGCAACTTATCAAAAATTCTCCTGATATTTACGAAGGCAGTGGGTTTATTCATCATCTTTTTAGTGTTTCAAGTTCACTTGATAGCCTTGTAATAGGGGAAACTCAAATCACAGGTCAATTAAAACAAGCCTTGCAAAGTGCTAATTATTCTCCTAATTTAGAAGTAGCGATTAATTATTCTTTTAAATGTGCTGCAATGGTTAGAAATAAAACCGCTATTTCAAAAAACTCTGTATCAGTAAGCTCTGTTGCAGTAGCAAAAGCAAGAGAGATTTGTGATATTAAAACTAAAAAAATCCTTTTAATAGGAAGTGGTTTGATGATAGAATTAGCTGCAAAACACTTGCTAAATCATACAAAAGGAAATATTGCGATAATTTCAAGAACCAAAGCAAATGCTTTAAAACTAGCAAATGAACTAGATTTAATATGCTTAGATTATGAAGATTTAATCTCTATTTTAAATTCTTATGAGCTTATATTTTGTGCTACTAGTTCAAATGAACCTATAATTACTAAAGATATTATAAGTCCGGTTGAGTTTAAAAGGTATTTTTTTGATATTGCTGTGCCAAGAGATATTGAGCTTGAAAATAGCGAATTGATAGAAGTTTTTAGCGTTGATAGTCTAAATGAAATAGTTAAGAAAAATATGCAATTTAAAGATGAAGAAGCAAAAATTGCTTTTAGTGTAGTTGCAAAAATGGTTAATGAGTTTTATAAGGATTTAAATGTAATTCAAGTAACTCCTATAATAAAAGCTATGAGAATTAGAGCAGATGAAATCATAAATCAAGAATTAGCAATAGCAATTAAGAAAGGTTATTTAAAAAATAGTGATAATGAAGAAGCATTGAAATTCGCAAAACAAGTTATGAAGTCTTATTTGCACGAACCTACAATAAGACTTAAAAATATTGATGATGAAGGTTTAGAAACGCAAAGTTTAAATTATTTATTTAATGTGAAGGAAAACGAATGAGATTTTCAAAATTATACGCACCAACGACAAAAGAAGCACCAAGAGATGCTATCTTAAAAAGTCATATTTTACTTAGTAGAGCAGCTTATATAGAGCAACTTGGCTCAGGACTTTATAGTTATTTACCATTAGGGCTTGAAGTATTAGAAAATATTAAAAATATTGTAATTAAGCATATGAAAAATGCAGGAGCAAACTATTTAAATCTTAGTTTTGTATGCCCGTTAAATTATTGGGATGAGAGTGGAAGAAGTGCTAAATTTGGTAAAGAATTGCTAAGGTTTAAGGATAGAAAAGAAAATGATTTTATCCTAAGTCCGACAGCAGAAGAAGCAATAGTTGCACTTGTGCGTGGAAAAATTACAAGCTATAAACAATTGCCTATTAATTTATTTCAAATTCAAACTAAATTCCGTGATGAAGCAAGACCTAGATTTGGACTTTTTAGAGCTCGTGAGTTTATTATGAAAGACGCTTATAGTTTTCATGATTCGCTTGAGTCTTTAGAAGCTGAGTTTTTAAATATGCAAGAAGCGTATTGTAAAATTTTTGATGAATTAGGGTTAAATTATGCGATTGTAGAAGCAGATAGCGGAGCAATTGGTGGAAGTGGTTCAAGAGAATTTATGGTAATTAGTCCTAGTGGAGAAGATGATTTGGCTATTTGTGAATGTGGATATTGTGCTAATATAGAAACAGCAAAAAGAGCTAAAAGAAAATTTATTAAAGAAATAGAAGCTGATTTTGCAAAATTTCACACTCCAAATGTAAAAACCATAGAAGATTTAGCTAAATTCTTTAAATGCAAAGAGCATAATTTCATAAAAGCAGTAGCAAAAAAAGCAATATATGTAGATAAAGAAGAAATCATAGTATATTTTATAAGAGGTTGCGATGAGCTAAATGAAACTAAGGCTTTAAATGCAGCTAATGCACTTGATTTAGTAGATGCAAGTGAAGAAGAATTAATAAAAGCTAATTTAGTTCCAGGATTTATTGGGCTTAAGGATTGTCCTGTTAGATTTTTCATAGATAGCGAGTTAGAAAATGAAAGCGATTTAATTTGTGGGGCAAACGAAAAAGACTATCATTATGTAGGATTTAAGGTAACTAGCTTTTTACAAGAGCGTTTTTATGATTTAAGCTTGGTTAAAGAAAATGATGAATGCCATAAGTGCAATAAAGCTTTAAAAATTACAAAAGGCATTGAAGTAGGGCATATATTTAAATTAGGCGATAAGTATTCAAGTGCTATGAATGCAACTTATCTTGATAATAATGGCAAGGCAAAACCTTTTATAATGGGTTGTTATGGTATAGGAATTAGTAGGCTTTTAGCAGTAATTGCTGAATGCAATAATGATGATTATGGGCTTATTTTTGATAAAAATATTTCAGCATTTACATTACAAATCATAATATCAGATATTAAAAATGAAGAGCAAGTTAAGTTTGCAAATGATATATATGAGTATTGTTTGGCTAATGGCATTAAGGTTTTATTAGATGATAGAAATGAGCGTTTTGGTGTAAAAATGAGTGATTATGAGTTAATAGGCACACCTTATGCTATTGTAGTGGGTAAAAAACTTGATGATAATTTGGTAGAATTTAGAGCTCGTAAAACACTTGAAAAACTAGAATTAAACTCAAACGAAGTTAAAGATAAATTATCAAATCTTTTAAAATAATTTTATTCATTTAAAACTATAAATAATATTTATAAATTATTTATAGTTTTTATAATCTAAATCTACCTTTAGAACTTATTGCTTTATATATATTTTCAATATAACCACAACTATCTATAAAAAACTCTTCACTAACTTCGTTAAAATCATTATTTTCATCAAAGTAATAATACTTCACAAACAATCTTTCAGATTCAAAAACAAATGAAGTTTCATCATAAAAATATTTATCATTTTTTATTACTAGCTCATTATTAAATTTATTTATTTTTGAAGTTTTTAATAAGTCTTTGCTAAATTCTTTTACTTCTTTTATTTCATCTATATTTTTATAATTTTGAACTTTTTCTAATTTTTCTACATTTGCATGACGATTAAAATAATCTTTTATAGCGAGTTTTTGTCGTTCTAGGTATTCAATTTTACACTTATAGCCAAATTTATTATAATCTATTTTATAAGTTTTATCAGTATTAAAATCATAATAGTTCAAATTATTCTCACTTAGGTCTGCTTCAATTCTATATAATTTTGTTTTAAGCTCATTAAATTCTTCTAATGGGTCGGTGTTATTACTTATAAAATTATAAGTTAATGCAAAATAACATAAAGCAAGTATTAAACATAATAAACTTATAACAAATATTAATTTAACTATTCTAAAAAACATTTAAAATCCTAACAATTATTAATTACTTTCATACTAACTCTTTTACTACATACGCTCAATATAACCACAATCATCTATTAAAAACTCATAATTTTCTTCAAGCAAATTATTATTAAAACTAAAGTAATAATATTTTACAAATAATTTTCCATCTTTAAAAATAAAAGAATTTTTATCATAAAAATGCTCAAAACCATCAATTGTTAGCTCGTAATTAAATTCATAGATTTGTGAAGTTTTTAATAAATCTTTGCTAAATTTTTTTATTTCTTTTATTTCATCTATACTTTTATAATTATTGATTTTTTCTAATTGCGTATGTGGATATCTTTCAAAAAAATTTTGAATAGCGTATTCTTGTTTTTGTAACTCATCAATAATGCAACCATATCCAAGTTCATTGTAATTTACCTTATATGTTCTTTTATCACCAAAATCATAATATGGTTTATATCCTTGCTTTAATAAAATTTCTTCAACTTTTTTTAATTCTTTTGTTACCTTAACAAAATCACTATAATCATAAGGTTTTGTAACATAATATTCTATTATTGTAAAAGCGCCGATGAATAAAATAGATAATATAAATAGTATGCAAAGCAATGCAAATATACAATACAATAATTTTCTTATAAACTCTATCAGCTTAGAATACATTTATCGCTCCAAATATAAAACAACTTTTATGGTTTAGTATATCAAATAAGTTTATTTAAATTCTTTTAAACAATAAGGTTAATTGATGGTGTAAAATATTTTGGAATTTAAATTAGGATTTTAATAAATTTAAAAATGTTTTATTGCAAAAATAGTTGGAATTAAAAGTTATCATTTTTTGCTTTTATATTTTATATAACGATAAAATAAAATAGTAGATATAAAAGCTATAGCAAGACTTAATATGCTATTTTTTATAGGAAGTGATGCGATATTGTCTATATTAAATTTCTTTAGTATTTTTAATTAAAACATATTTATCAATAATTAATATATGAAATACATGCATAAAATAACCATACAAAAATATTAAGATAAAAAAACATATAAGTTCGTTAGCTATAACACAATAAAACACATACATTAAAATAATACTAAAAATAAGAGCAAAAATATTGCAAATAAAAATCAAAATTCCTAAAATATCTCTTGTTTGATGTTTGTAAATAGCTTTACAATAATCGCATTTCATTATATACCCTAAATCTTCATCAAAAACATGTGTTTTAGGTAAAGGAATTTTATTTTTACAAACTTCACATTTTTTATAAAAAAACATTTAAATGCCTTAACTTGCTAATTAATTTTTTATAATATAAAGTTTTAGTAAAAAATCCATAAAATTTAAAAATAATTATTAATTTAATTTCAAATTCCTAATCCAAATTCTTAAAGAATTTGGATTTAGTTTATAAATATACTTGAATATTGTTGTTTTTATCATCTGTATATGTAATAAATCCAGATGAATTAGGCGAGTAAGCATTCGTATCTTGTATTAGTCTTTCTGTATTTTTTAAATAAGATGATAAATCAGGTTTAATCACTTTATTTACCAAATCCTCATAGCTTGGTAATTCTTTTGCGGCTGTATTTATAAACTCATCATAGCATAAAGTTTTATCACTAAAAACAAATTTTTCAATCTTATTAAATCCTATCCCAAAATTACCTAATATAGTAACACTATCTTTATTATTGTTATATTTGATGATTAGATTATCTACATCTTTTTTAAGCACAACTTCACTAAAGCTAATATCATTAAATTTAATAGTATCATATCCTAAGGCATCTTTTATATAATCATTTCCATCATTTCTATTAAAGATATATGTATCATTTCCAGCACCGCCGTCTAAATAATCATCTCCTTTACCACCAATTAAAGTATCATTACCAAATAAGCCATATATTTTATCGCTATATTCACTTCCAATTAAAGTATCATTACCCCAAGTAGGAGTTAATACCATTTGTCTTAAATCATTAGCACTTAAAGTCTTATCTTGTAATACTAAAGCAGATATATCATAATCTTTTTTGAAAAAATCTACAACTTTTATAGATGAACTTTCATCAACCACTTTTCTAAACCAACCAGCACTTTTTAGCTTGTTTATTATTAAATCATCATTATTTCTAGTAATTTTTACAAATGATGAGCTAACATCTAGGATTATTTCATCATAAGCATTATCATTTCTAAGATTAATTATTGTATCTTTCCCCCAAACTCCTTTATAAATATACTTATCATTCCCCATACCGCCTTGCAAGATATCATCTCCTGCTCCGCCTATAATGATATCATCACCATCTCCTGCATAAATATCATCATTACCATTGCCACCATTTATGATATCATCTCCTGCTCCACTTCTTATGATATCATCTCCATCTCCACCATCAATAATATCATCTCCATTATGTGTGATTATGGTATCGTTGCCATCTAGCATAGTTATTACATAATCTTTATTTGTAAAAAACATTGTAAAGTTATCATCACCATTTGTAGGTGTATAAACTCTATTAATTATCTCATCCTTATTTATGCTTGTATTATTAGCGAATTTGATTTCATCAATAGTATTTCTTAAATCTTCATATGCAAAAAAGTCTTTAACTCTAATGCTATTATTATCATCTTTAATCAGCATTAAATCATCATAATTTCTTACATATTTTAAATTATTGGCATTTATACTTGCATCGTTAAATTTAATACAATCTATATCATTTAGATTTGATTTGTAGTTTATGATAGTATCGTGCCCGAAATCTTTATCAAAAACATAAGTATCATTGCCATTACCACCCACTAAAGTATCATCGCCAATTCCACCGATTAAGGTATCATCGCCATCAAGTCCATATAAAGTATCTTTACCATTTAATAAATTTGTCCCTACTAATGTATCATTACCACTTGTTCCTGTTTGAGTTGATAGTGCATTGATAGTATCTTCATCTAAAAGTTTTAAATAATCACTTAAAGTATAATTATTCATTGTTTTTATAAAATCACCTAGCAATATTACACAATCATTTAAAGAATTTATATCTTTAAAGCTTGTTATAAACTCAGCTAAATCAACGAAAGCTTTTTTAGGATTTGTTTCATTAATAGCCTTAAATTTTTCTATACTTTTAGAAAAATCTAATTTAAGCTCATACGAGCCATTGTTTTCGTAGCTAGTAATGTTTATTTCATTATAGTATTCTTTTAATCTTGTTTGAAATAACAATCCCTTATAAACATAAGTTCTTAAACTATCATAAGTATTATTAAAGCTATTTCTAAGCTCGTTAAACTCATTTAAACTAGCTATATAAAAATCTTGATTATTAATACCTAAAAATGAATTAATAATTGATATTTTTTGCTTAAGCTCATTAAACTCATTTTTTAAACTTTCGCTAATAGTAAAATTAGCATATTCTCTAGCTTGTGATGGTGTAAGCCATAAATCCCTTATACTATCAGTATTGTTAGGATTATTGCTATCAAATTCTTTAGTTTTAGATAGGTTAAAGTCTTTGTTTAAAGCTTTATTAGTATTAGCCCAAGCATAAATTAGACTATCAAGCTTGTGCAATTGCTCTTCTTTGCTGTTTGTAGATGAATAATCTTTAAGCAATGCTTTTAATTTAGTATTTAAACAAGCAGCGTCCCTTAAATCTCTTAATACTCCATAGCCTTTAAGATTTGCTAGATTTAATTCTTCTTCTGAATATATTATCTTGTCTTTAAATACTCTTTCTATACTACTAACGCTAAAATTAATATCAGCTAATAAGCTTTCTTTATCATCCTTGATAAAGGTAGCTGTTTGAGTGATGGTGTTATCATTATCAAGCTTTTGATTTGTATCTTTATAGTTTAGATTTATACTAGTTATGTTTAAATCTTTTAAAGACTTTAGCTCGTTTATTTGCGTTATGCCATCTTCGGATAACCATACTTTAAGATTGTTAAACTCTTTATCGTTTATATCAATTACTCCGTCTTTATTACTATCTAAAAGCTTTAAGGCTTCAAAGCCGTTTAGAGCAAATGTGGTTTGAGTAGGATTTAAGGTTTGATTATTGTTAGCATCTAAAGCTTTAAAATCACTACTTGGAATTTCAGTAAAGTTTCCAAATAATTCATTGCCATTATCTATTAGATTATTATTGTTTTTATCTAATACTAATAATCCATCAACTTTATCAATCCAAGATGATTTATAAGCTATGTTGTCACTATTGTGGTCAAAAAATGCCTTAGAATTATTAAGAGTGATTGTATCTATTCTGCCGTTGTTGTTTAAATCAAGCACTAGTGGGTCTATGGTTTTAGTATTTGTTTGAGATTTTGTATAATCATGTGTGTTATTGTAAGCTTGATTTAATTTTTCAATAATTTTTTTATTTAACTCATCATTTTCAGTTATTAAACTATCAAGAAGTTCAGCAACTAGTGGTTTTAATATATTTTTAGAGGTAATACCTACTGCTGTTCCGACTAATTTAACTCCAGCATAATATGTTGCACCAGTAATTACAGCAATAAACAATGCTACAGGATTTTTTCCTCCAAAATTGAAAATATGCTTACCAATATTCATGCCAACTTTGATTGCACCGCTTTCAAATTTATCCACAACAATATTTTCAACTATCTGACCACTAACTTCTATAACAAATTCTTTAAATTCATCATTCTTTTTCACTTCTTCTACTAGCATTTCAAATTGTTGCTTTTCTTCATTGGCATTGCATATTGTTCCGATAATTTTTGTTCTCTTAGAAAAACTATCATAATAATCAAAAAATTTTTTTTGACTACAAACATAGGTTATAAAATCTTCTAATATCTTATAATCTTCATTTAGCATTTACAACTCCTTTTTTATTTTTATTAATTTCATCAATCTCTGCTTGTATTTTTTTTCTTAATTCTTTTTCATTAGGGCAGGAATTTTCTAAAACTCCTAATATTTCTAAACTTGTTCCAGATAAAGAACTAGAATAATTTTTTGTAGTTTTTACATAATCAATAATTTTTTGAAAATTATCGTATATTTCAAATATATCTTTTTTATAACATAAATCTTGTGGGATTATTGCTGGTTCAATCATTTTTCCATTTTCATCACCTTGTAAATTTAAATATATGTCTTTAGCATGAAGCATAATCACTGTATTTATATATATATAATAAAAATATTCCTTTGACTTTTGCGAATCAAAGTATCTTTTATAAGCCATGTCTAAATGCTTATATATTTCATCATGTTTATTTGATTCTTCTTTTAAATAATATATAAATCTATCAATATCTAAATCTGTATATATTGAAACAAGCCTTAACATGGTTGCAAAGCGATTTTGGTTTAGTTCAATATTATCAAAATAATTTTTTCCATATGGTAAGCGTTCGATCATTGAATAAATCTCATTAAAAAATTCATCTTTATAAGTATTTGTAACATACTTAGCATACGATAAATCATCACTTTTAAAAAACATATTTCTATTTAAAATCATCCACCATAAAATGTCTTCTATGCTATCTTTTGGTAAAAGCTCTTTACCTTCTTTAAATTTATCATTCATTTGATTTATAAGAAATATCATTATAAAATTATCATAATTCAAATATTTATGTAATGATTCAATAATAATTCTATATTCCATTGCATTTGCAAATTTAGCAGAAGCTTCTGGATTTTTGCTATATTGTATGTCAAAAGTTTCTTTTTGAACTTCGCTTATAATTGCATAAAAACTTCCGATAATAAGAAAAAATATAGTAAAGATAAAAGTTATTATTTTTTTAAAAATGATTTTTAAATATTTTGTTTGATTTACTTGCA
This sequence comes from Campylobacter sp. RM12642, assembly GCF_020137635.1. Classification (NCBI taxonomy): domain Bacteria; kingdom Pseudomonadati; phylum Campylobacterota; class Epsilonproteobacteria; order Campylobacterales; family Campylobacteraceae; genus Campylobacter; species Campylobacter sp. RM12642. The sequence goes on along the minus strand of NZ_JACGAT010000011.1, from coordinate 36,144 downwards.
TATTTAGCCTTAATAAAAAATAAGATTAATTATATCAAATAAATAATAAAAATTCATAAAATTTAAAAATAATTATTAAAATTATGTTACTTTTCGTAATAAATAATATTAAAAAATATTTTTTGATTTAATTTTAAATTCATAATTCAAATTCTTTTAAAACTATAAATAATATTTATTAAATTATTTATAGTTTTAGTGTTTATAGATTTTGTTGTTTGTATAAATGTGCGTAGTATCCATTAAGTTCCATTAGTTTTGTATGATTTCCACACTCAACCAAATTACCCTTATCAAGGACTAATATCTCATCACAATCTTTAACCGTGCTTAATCTATGTGCTATTATTATAAAGGTTTTGTTTTGTTTGATTAGTGATAGATTTGATGTGATGATTTTCTCGCTTTCATAATCAAGTGCCGAAGTAGCCTCATCAAATATCAAAACCCTTGGATTATGTAGCAAGGCTCTTGCTATTGCTATTCTTTGTCTTTGACCGCCGCTTAACGCAGAGCCTCTTTCTCCTACTAAAGTATCATAACCTGCACTAAGTTCGCTTATGAAATCGTGTGCTCCTGCTATTTTGCATACATTTATTATTTCTTGCATTGATGCACTTGGCTTTGATAGGCTTATGTTTTCTTTGATACTACCGCTAAATAAATAATTTTCTTGTAAAACTACGCCTAAATTACTCCTTAAAACATAAGGATTTAAATGTCTTAAATCTATTCCATCTATATAAATAGAGCCTTCGTTTGGGATATAAAGTCTTTCTATGAGTTTTGTTATGGTGCTTTTACCACTGCCACTGCGTCCTACTATTCCTATGCTTTTATTTGCTTGTAGGTTAAAGCTTAGATTGTTTAAGACATAGTTAGAATTTGGGCTATATTTAAAGCTTACATTATCAAATTTTATATTACCTGATACTTGATTTAGCGATATAGGTTTATTTGTAGTTTGCTCTTGCGGTGTATTTAAAATATCTCCTAATCTATCTACGCTTAAAATAGCTTGTTGTAATTCATTCCACAAGCTTACGAGTCGCATAATAGGAGCGCTAAATTGATTGGCAAACATCTGAAAGGCTATTAATTGTCCTACACTTAAACTCCCATCAATTACTAATCCTACTCCAAAATACAAAATCGCTAATGTCATAAGCTTTTGTAAAGAATTAGCAAAAGTACTTGCGATATTGCTTAGATTACTTAAATTAAAAGATGATTTTAAATATTTTGCTAAATAATCTTCCCAGTATTTTTTCATACTACCTTCAATGGCTAGGGATTTTATGGTTTGCATTCCTGTTATGCTTTCTACTAGATATGAATTAGATGCTGCTCCCATTTGGAATTTATCTTCAAGCCTTGCTCTTAAAATAGGCGTTATAAAAAAATAAATCAAAGCAATACAAATCACAAAAGCTAATGAAACAAATGTTAGTTTCACGCTATATAAAAGCATCATCAAAATAAAAACTATACTAAATAACAAATCTAAAATCACGCTTACTGATTTGTTGGCTATAAAATCTCTTATATTATCAAGCTCTCTTATTCTAGCTGCTATGTTGCCTACTTTTCTATTCTCAAAATACACCATAGGTAACAATAATAAATGTGTAAATAACTCACTGCCTAATTTTGCGTCAATTTTTGTGGTAGTATGAGTAAAGATATAATTTCTACTAAGGCTTAATAAACTTTCAAAAACAATAACGCTAAAAAATGCAAAAGCAATTACATTAAGTGTGCTTATACTATGGTGCAACAAGACTTTATCAAGGACTACTTGGGTAAATAAAGGTGTAACTAAGCCAAATAATTGCATAACAAAACTTGCTAATAAAATTTGTAATACAATACCCTTATAACTTAGCATTCTTTTATAAAACCAAGAGAAGCCAAACTTTACACTATCGTTTAATAATTTGTGTGCTAGGATTAAGATTTTATCACTTGATAAATTATGTAATTCTTCATAGCTAATTTGCCTTGCTTCTTTTCCACCATCAAAAATAAGAGCTTGTTGATTATTAAAATCAAGTTTTAAAACTACAAAATATGTTAAATCTTTTTTCAAAAATATAAAAGGTGCTTTATATAAATGAAGGTTTTTTAAATTAAGCTTTTTGATTTTTACTTTAAAATCATTATCTTTAGCGATTTTTGCTAGTTCGTAAATACTTGGCTCGCTATCTTTTAAAGCGTATTTGTTACAAATCGCATTAATATCTATTGATATATTTGCAAATTGCGCACAAAGTGATAAGCAACCTAAGGCTGTATGCATATTAATATCCTTTTTTACAATTATTAAATTGATTATTTATTAAATTAATTTTAATAGCGTTTGCATTTGCATTTATTATATATTCATTTAAATCTTGGAGTTTTTTATAGTTTTCTATACTTGCATTTATGACTTCAAATTTTGATTTTTCACCAGTTTTGTGTAGTTTTTGTATATAAAGCTCATTTGTATTTGCTTCTTTGCTTATTATCTTTAAGGTTTTTATTATTTCATCTTTGTTTTGTATAAAAAATATAAGCTCGTTTATTTGTTTTTCATATTCTAGCTTTGCTTGTATTAGCTCTTGATTTAATTTGTTTATTTCTAATTGTTTTAACTCTTTAGATGAACTTGTTTTAAATCCATCAAATATAATATAGTTAATCCCAATTCCTACTAAGTACCCGTGTTTTTTAGAACTATCGGCAAGGTCTTGATAATTATTTTTGGTTTTATCATAAAAATCATATCTTGAATAAAGGCTTATTGTAGGGCGTTGATTTAGGGATTTTAGTTCATACATTGAGCTTTTTATTTTAGAATTTAATTCTAAAAATTTATTTGTTTTTTCAAATTCTAAAAAGTCTAAAGCAATTTCATCAATTTTACTAAAATCATCTATTTTATCAATATTAAGATTTGATAAATACGATATATATGATAAATAATTTCTTAATTCAAATTCTAGTTTTAAAATCTGTGTTTTTGCATCGCTAAAGTCCAAAAAATAAGAATTTACATTGATTAAATCTAATTCTCCAACTTTATTTAATCTCTTTGATAATTTATATAAACTTTCATAAGCAAGGCTTAAATTTTTATATGTTTTTAATTTATTTTCACTTAATAGTGCGAGTTTGTAGTATTCTAATAAATCTAGTGATAATTGCAATTCCTTATAGCACTTATTGTAATTACTTGTAGCGATATTCTCTTTGGCTGATTTGATTTTATAATAATCATTTCCAAATTTGAATAAATCATATTTTAATATAAGTGATATTGTGCTTTGATGATTGTTATAATCGCTAAAAAGCTCTCTTTTATAATCATTACTTTTTGTATTTGAATACTTAAAATCTGCATTAAATGATAATTCTGGATACAAATATGATTTATAAAAATCATAATTATAATTAGCACTTTTAATATCTATTTTTGCGATATTTATGATAGGAGAATTTTTAAGTGCATAGTCTAGTATGGTGTAAAAATCTTTAGCTATTGATGTGCTAAGCATTATAAGAAAAACAAAAATAATTCTCATCTAATACTAAGCCCTTCATCAAGATATCTAATAATAGGATATATGAAAAACTCTATTACTCTTCTTTTGCCAACCTTTACTTCAGCTATTACTTGCATTCCTGGTTCTATTTCTTTTGTTTCACCATCTACTATCAAATGATTTTTTAAAGGTTTTACTTTAATTTCAAAAATATCTCCTAATTTTTCATCTTTTATAGCATCGTTTCCAATATGTTCTAAAATTCCATCTAGTTTGCCGTATTTTTGAAAATTAAATGTGGTTATTTTGATAGCTACATTTTGCCCTTTTTTAAGATATCCTATATCTTGATTTAATACATTTGCTTTTATTATAAGTGGCTTATCAATTGGGATTATTGATATTAATTGCTCATTGCTTGATACAGAACTTCCTTCAGTATTTACAAATAATTTTCCTACATATCCATCAACTGGTGATGAAATAACTTGCCTTAGGCTTTGAAATTCTATCGCGTTTATATCTGCCTTTAATAATGCTATTTCATTTTTAATTTTTAAGAGTTCATCATAATTTTTAGCAATAAAATTTGCTTTAAAACTCTCAAGTTCTTTTGTGAGTTCGTTTAATTTATTTTCTAATTCTAAAGATTTGTTTTTATTTACAAGTATTTGTAATTGTAAATCTTGCTTTGTTTTTAATAAATTTTCATAATCTTTATAAGCGATTATATCTTTTACCTTGCTAAGTCTATTTAATTTTGAGCTTGTGTATTTATGCTCTATTTCTAATCTTTTTAATTCTTCTTTATTGGCTTGTAATGAATTAATAGTTTGTTTGATTTTAAATTCATAAGTGTTTATGCTATTTTTAAAGCTATTTAATTGGTTTTGATATAGGCTTAATTCTGCATTACTAACATCTTTTAATTCGCTCTCGTTACTTAGTGCATTTAATCTTTTTAAACTATCTTCTAAAGCTTTTAAATTCTCTTTTTTACTTTCTAAATTGACTTTAGATACACTTGGGTCAACTAGTATTAAAGGCTCATTTGCTTTTATTTTATCACCTTCTTTTACAAGAATTTTATAAATTACTCCGTTTTCTAAAGGTTTGATTATTTTAATTTCTCCATCAGGCACTACTTTACCACTAGCACTTACTACTATATCAACCTTAGCTAGTATTAGCCAAGCAATACTAAAAACTATTACAAATAAAACTATATATAAAATACTTTTACCTAATGGATTTTGCGGTCTATCTTCTAACTCTACTAAAAGTGGTTTAAATTCGTGTGTATCATCATCAAATTTTTTAAAAATTTTAAACATATTTTACCTAATTAATATATTTTTTAAATACTTAAATAATAATTACCCTAAATTAATTTAGGGTAATTTGCTTAATTCCAAGCACTCATATAGATTTGATTTAATCTATCATCGTTTATATGATTAATATTATGAATATCTATGCCGTTATTTTTAGCAAATGCACTAGTTTGCTCTATTAGTTTATCTATTGTTTTTGTATTGATGAATTTATTATCATCAAGTTCTATTGTGTTTATTTGATTGTGATAGCCAAATTTCCAAGCAAAGTGATGTGCTACTCTTATGCTATTTGTATCATCATCTTTAAATTTTATTAGCAGGTCTTTACCATCTTTTATCAAAAATATTTCATCAGCTTTTAAATTTTGTAATTTTAAAGCATCTTGCCCACCATCATCATAGATTAAATCATTTCCATCACCTTTTCTATAAACATATATATCATTACCAAATCCACCATATAACTTATCATCTCCTTTACCACCGATTAAAGTATCATTGCCTAATTTGGTTGATATAACATCGTTTTTATTACTACCTATTATTACATCATCTTTATAAGATGTGCTTATATTACTTGCATTATCTTGATAGGCTACTGCAAATGTTGATGTAGCAAAATTAGAAAAGCTAAAATCTTTTTCTTTTAAGAATATTATCGCTTCTTTGTTTGCTTGCATACTTACGCTTCTTTTGACAGCTAGTTCATCTAATGTAACATCACTAAAGCTTATGCTACTAATTTTACTTTCATTATTGGTATTATAAAAATCTTTTATTGTTACGCTATTATCTTTATTAAGTGTAATTTTTAAATCATTTAAATCTTTTTTAAATCTTACATCTTTATAGCTTACATCTTTAAAAATAATTGTATTTTTATCAATATTATTTAAATTACTTTCTATTATGGTATCGTTACCAAAATTAAGCCCAGTAAAAGTATAAGTATCGCTTCCAGCTTTACCTACTAGCGTATCATCTCCATCAAATCCATTAAGGCTATTATCCTTATCATTGCCTTCTATTGTATCATTGCTTGAGGTTCCGTAATTCATAGCATCAAATATTTTATCAGCAACCAAGCTATCATCATCTAATTTAAAATAATCTCCATTTGTAGCTAAGGCTAACTCTTTAAATTCATTAAAGGCTTCTTCATCGTTTCCAGTATATATAGCATATACCTTTATACCTTCCTTTTTAAGAATATCAATCGCTCTTTCTTTTTGTTGATTTGGTTTTAATAACCCAAAAGCATCATCTTTTAAATGGCTATCCTTTGCTATAGCATCACCAAATAAGAATAATCTCTTATCAGCACCATAGCTCCAATTAGCAGAAGCTGCTCTTATAATTCCAGAAAAGGTAAGCTCTGGATAATCCCCACCACCACTTGCATATAAAGAATTTATAGCACTTATAATACTTGCTTTATCATTAGTTAAATTTGTAAAAGTTTCAGTATATGGGTCATTGTATCCAAATACACCAATTCTAGTATTTAAATCATTTTTAAATGCTAGATTAACTAGCTCTTTTATTTGACTTTTAACCGAATTAATAGCACCACCCATAGAGCCAGTTGTATCGCTTAAAAATGCCATTTCTACTTTTGATTTATCTCCTAAAGTTATACCAAGTGATTGTTTGTCTTTAGAATAGTTTTTGATAGTAAAGCTCTCATTAGTTTTTATATTAGTAATTATTAAATCACTACCTTTTAATTCATATTGAATGTTTTCATCATCTTTAGAAATATATACATTTGGATTTTTGCTAGATTGTTTACTCTCTCCTAAAAGTAGGTTATTAAAAAATACTCTTCCATTATCATCGCTATCTATTATCTCATCTTTATCTCCTACATAGTAGGTATCAAAACCATTGCCACCATAGATTATATCTTTACCTTTACTACCATAGATTGTGTCATTACCACCGCTATTATCATCATTAACATAATCTGCATAAATTGTATTTATTTTACTTCTATTTATTTGCCTTAAATCAATAGTATCACTGCCATCTCCACCATATACAAAATAATTACCATTATTTCTTTCTTGTTTGGCTATTATATTATCATTTCCATTACTTCCAAAGATACTATTTATACCAATTACTTCATCTCTTATATTATTAAAACCAATTTTATGCCAATTATCCACATTGTTGTATAGTTGATTATATAAAATATTATCTACATAATTAGAATTATCACCAGGTATTAATGCACCATTGAATGCATTAGAATTCAGACCAATTACCTCTAATGCTTTCCAAGTAAAGTCTATACAAGCATTTTTAAAGAGATCATATTTCTCATTATTAAATCCATATTTCTTAGGTGAATTACCATAATCAATTAAAGTATTATATTGTTCTTTGTTGATATTGATTGTAGCCGTATAATATGTGCTTTGATATGCAATATCATCATTATCAAGTAGTTCTCCAGTTTTATTTAATATATTACTACTACCACCCTCATTGCTATCTAATCTTCCAAATCCAAAAGATCTACTATAACTACCATTAGAGATAGAATACCACATATGCCCTGCTATTGATATTGTTTTTTTACCATTTTTATCTATATAGTAAGTCCCTGGTTTCGCTATCTTGACTGTTAAAGTGTATTTACTCATAATTTCTCCTTATTAAACTTTTCTTCTATAAGCTGTGATTGCGATTTTTGCAAAATCACCCTTTATATTATCATCATCTATTAGATTTGTAATGACTGCTTTATATGTTTTATTTTCAGGTATAAAGTAAAATCCAAGATATCTTACCGCCATAAAAACTTTTTCATTTTTTATACTCATAGTTCTACGACTGCCTACATTTGTATTTGCATTTGGTGTAGCGACTTTATCAAATACTAATATTTCATCACCATCCTTAGTAAGTTCATATATTTTAATATCAAGTGCAAGCGGATAATAAGGATTATTTCGTATATTATATTCTATTTTTTTATCATATAAATCAACTGCATAGTAATCCTTGCCAACTGTGCCGTATTCAAAACGCAAAGGATAAAAAGCATAAAATCCTAAATACTCTCCTATATCTTTTCTTTGTGGCTTAAAGATTATTTCAAATTTAGTGCCTTTTTTGCTTAAGTCAAATAAAGTATATATAGGAGTTTTTGGTATTTTATCTTTATGAAATATATCAAATAATCCAGCAATTAATAACGAAACTAGCATAAATGATAATCCAAGTTTTTTAAACATTTAAACTCCTTTATTTTTTCATATCATAGCATTATTTAAGAATATTTTTTGGTTTGTAAATGTGTTTAAAGGTTGAAATATAATTTTTAAATTCTTAGAATTTAAAAATTTTTATTGCTTTATTTTGCTATATATTTTTAATTTAGAAAAATTACTCATCTTTTATCTCCTTATTATTAATAAAATTGTCTATAAATATATCATTGCATTCTTCACTACCACGCACACTTATATGTTTATTGCATAATTCTACACCAGCTGCTCTCTGAAATGGAGAAGTTTTGTCAAAGATTATAGCATATAAAGAAAAAGGTGTGCCGGTTTTATAAGCAAGAATACTCTGAGCTATTTTTTTATTATTAATCCTATCTTTTATATAAGCAAAGTATTCAAATTTAGTCCAAAGTTTATCTTTTATATTAGGATAATCACATATATAGTTATGATCAGAATTTGTGCATTTTACATATTCATATCTTGATAATTCATTTTTATCTATCTCTACTCTTGCTATGCATTTACCTTTGTAGAATTCTTCAATTTTGACACTCTTTTTTCTATAAGCTTCCATCATATCTATAATTAGATATCTTATTCTATCTTCTGGCATATTATGTTTTTGTATTAAATATTTTATTAAATCTTTTATTTCAGTAGGAATTTTTTCATGAAACATATTTTTTCTTAAATAATCTTCCCAAAAAACATTACTATTACCTGCTAAATATTTTTTATAATATTTATTATATAGTTCTAAAAATTCTTCATACTCTATAAAACCTTTAGTTCCATCGCTTCTATCATATTCCAATGTAAACAATAGCTTATACTCTAAATCTTTTGAAACCACACAATTTTTATCATCTTCATTGCTTGAATAAAATCTAAAATATTTTCCATTGTTTATAGGATGGTCGCTTATTTCCTTATAGTCAATATATTTTATTTTATTATCTAAAAGTGATAGCATATAAAAATCTGGTAATATAGAGCCAATCCATCCTCCTATATAATATTCGCTTATTTTATATCTCTCTTTATCCATAAGATTAACCTTATATTCACCAATATATAGCGAATTTCCTTTAAAAGTCTCAAGGTATGTATTTGTAGCATATTTATTAGCATTGTAATAAAAAACAATATTTGTTATAAATATATCACCAAAAAATGCAAAAAACCAAATAACAAACCACATTAGTTTTCTTTTAAAACCTTTTGGTTTAATTAAAACAATAAAAAATGTAATAAGCACAATAATATGCAATAAAATAAATTCCATTTTCAACACCTAATTATTTTTCATATCATAGCATTTACTTAAATAAAAATATCAAAAAACTTTATTAATTTTTATTAATTGTTACTTTTTGTAATATTTTTAAATTCTTATTTCAAATTCTCATAATTTTTACAAGAATTTAAAATAAGAATTATAAGTTTTATAATTTGTAATTTTATTTTTATTAAGAGTTTTTTGTCCCCATAAGTATAATGATAATATTTGTAAAATCACCATTTAAATCTAATCTAAAATTTGCCATTCTTTCTCCTTTTTATATAAATGAAATTAAAAATTACCGCAATTGTCAAACACTATTCCGTAAGTAAAATCATCTTTATAGTTTTTAAACTTTTTTATCAATTTATCTAAATTTTTTTCTTGTTCTTGTAGTGTATATAAATGTATTTTTTTATAAAATATTGTGTTTTCTTTAAAATAAAAACTATCATCTAAATATACATAATATTGTTTTATTGAATTATTTGCCAAAATAACAGGTTTAATAAACCCTGCTTTGTTGTTTTTAGCGTCTATCGTTAGATATTTAGAATAATCAACTTCTTGAAGTTCATCTAAAGAAAAATATTCTTTTTCTAAGGCTCGTTGCTTTAAAAACTCTTTATAATTATCTAAATTAAAATCTTTATGAATGTAATAATTTATTTTATCTTCATTATCTTCATTAAGAGAAAAAGATAAGTGTTTATATGTTTCATCCCATCTTTTTGTTTTTAAGAAATTTATCACTACTCTTTTATAAAGCTCATCTTTAGGTAATATCCTATCTTCTTTTAAGCAATAGCCTTGCTGGTATTTTTTATAATCACTTAGAGTTACTATTCTTTCATGAGTTTTACTTGAATAATCAGGTATGGTTCTAAAAAAATAATTATATAAAGCAAATATTATTATCATAGGTATTATACTATATTTAAAAGCTATTTTATTGTTAAATCTTTTTCTTAATTTAAAGAAAAATATTATAAAAAATATAATTATAAAAACTTTAAGATATATTAGTGGATAAAGTATAAGTCCTTTATAAAATAAAATTATTATTTGACCTGTAAAACCAAAAAACAAACTATTAATCGCTAAAAAGCAAAAAAGAATTGAATAAATTACATTTACATCTGAGCCAATGCTAAAAATTACACCTGCTAAAACTGAGCCAATAGCAATCATTATTTCAATTATTATAAAAATCTTAAAAAGTATTTTTAAGAATTCTAATGTTTTTTTCATACTAAAACCTTAAATATTTTTCATAGGAAGATTACAAAACTATTTTTCCATACTTATCTTTTAAATACTTATCTCCAACATCATACATTGCAGTCCAGATATTTTTAAAATTATCCATACAATTCAAATATTCTTCTTTTGTCATCATCAACTCCTTAACTATCAATTTTTTCATAAATATAACCATATTTATCAAAATAAATTTTAAGCTCTTTTATATTGATATTATGATTATCTTTAAAATACTTTTCAAGCTCGTGATATTTTTCAATGCTTAATATATTTATAATCTTTTCATCTTGCAATAAAATTACCGAATCCATTACCTTATAGTATTTTAGTTTAAGCGTAAATATGTAATAAAATAATTTAAGAATAAAATTTATAAAGTATTGTAAGATAGTAGCAGGTAGTAAAAAAATCCATAAAATTTGAATTACTTCATGGGGTTTTTGTGATTTGTGATGAACTACCGAAAAGCTTTTATATATCTTAAAAGGCTTATTTAAATCAATACTTTCTAACACTTCGCCATTATTTAGATAATTAATGGTATTTTTAGTAATTATGATTTCTCTTTTACACTTTATAAAAGGTCTTATGTAAGGTAGTGCTAAAAATGGCATAATTATAAAAACATTTCTATGAAGTGAAGAGCTAGGATTATCTGTTAGAAAATACGCAATATAACTTATTATCATACAAACAAAAGCAGGTAAAAAATCAAAAAATGTATTAATATCCTTGATAATTACCGGCTCTTTATCGTAATCTCTTTGCATATCATCTAACCTTTTTTTAATAAATTTATATGGTGCTATATAGCACAATCAATGCCTTAAATTAAAACCACAACTAAAAATAGTAACATTCCAAATTTTAAGCATTCAAATTCCTTTATTTTTCATATCATAGCATTTACTTAAATAAAAATATCAAAAAACTTTATTAATTTACAATTTAATCACTATTTAGATAGTTAATTTACGATAAAAAAGATAGAAAGTATAAAAATTACATAATATAAATATTAAGCAAAGTGCTAAAAGTGATTAAAATCTATTTTAAATTCTTAGAATTTAAAATAGAATAGGGTAGGTTATTTAACAGCGTTTTCCAAGCTTAATGCTGCATTTAATAAGTTTTGCTCATCAAATCTTTTTGCTACTAATTGAACGCTCACATTTAAATTATCTTCAGTTTTAGCAACAGGCACGCTAATACCTGCAAGTTTTGCAAGATTAACTGAAATAGTGAAAATATCTTCTAAATAGCTTTCAACAGAACTAGTCTTCGCATCAAATGATTTTGGAAGACTTGGTGCAACAGGCATTAGTATTAAATCATTATCGCTTAAAATTTCATTGTATTTTCTAGTGATAACTTCTCTTACTAATTGAGCTTTTTTATAATATGCGTCAATATAACCACTTGAAAGCACGAATGTTCCTAATAAAATTCTTTTTTGAACTTCAAGCCCAAAACCTTCGCTTCTAGTATTTACATATAACTCGTTTAAATCTTTAAATTCCTTAGCTCTATTGCCATATCTAATCCCGTCGTAACGGCTTAAATTAGCACTTGCTTCAGCACAAGCTATTATATAATAAGCAGCTACATCGTATTTACTATCAGCAAGGCTAACTTCACTTATGGTATGACCACAAGCTTTTAATTTATCTATAGCTTTATAAGTTTGTGTTTTTATTTCATCAGAGCATGAATCTATATAATTTTTAATAATTGCAATTTTGTATTTTTTATTAGCGTCTAATTTATCAAATGTAGGCACAAATTGAATATCAGCACTAGTGCTATCAAACTCACAATGACCTGCAATCGCATCGTATAAAATACTAGCGTCTTTTACATTTTGAGTTAATACTCCTATTTGGTCTAAACTACTTGAATAACTAGCAAGTCCATATCTGCTAACTCTTCCATAACTTGGCTTAAAACCTACACAACCACAAAATGCAGCAGGCTGGCGAACACTTCCACCTGTATCGCTTCCTAATGCAGCAAGAGCTATTTTTGCACCTACCGCAGCAGCACTACCACCACTACTTCCACCTGGGACTAAAGCATTATTTAAAGGATTTAGGGTTTTTCCATAAAAGCTTGTTTTTGTAGTATTACCCATAGCAAACTCATCCATATTACATCTTCCAAATGGTGCGAATTTGTGTTTTTTCATATTGCTAATCACACTTGCATCATAAGGTGCATAATATCCTTGCATTATTTTTGAACCATTTGTAATGCTCCAGCCCTTAACTTGAATATTATCTTTAATAGCTACAGGCACTCCTAGATAATCAACATCATCTAAAGGAGTATTGATTAATTGCTCTACATAAGCTCCTAAATGTTTGTTTTCTAATGCTAATTTATTTAGTTCTTTTTTTAATTCTATTAATTCATTATCACTTAATTTTAATGCTTGTTCTAAAGTTATCATTTCTTTCCTTTATTTACTAAAATTACTCCAATAGCACTAATTATAGCTAATACTATAATAGTGCCGACTATTAGCTCTAAGCTAACAGGTTCGCTCATTTTAACACCCTTTCGCATCTAGGACATAAGCTTTCTTCGTTTAGACTTAAGTATTTCCAACATCTAGGGCATTTGCATAGATTTGATTTTATGATTTTGTATGTTTTATTATCAATTTCAAAACTTGCCAAAGCTTCGTTATTATTTAAAGCTTCAATTTTACTTAATGAATAAAAATCAGCTGCTTCTTCATAATTTAATATCACTTCATCATTAGTAGCTAGATTCAGCTCTAATGTGCTTTTGATTATTTTATCTTTTTTTAATATATCAATTTGCTCGTAGAATTTAACACGAGTTTTTAATAAATATTCATAATCGTTTTTGCTCGGTTTGATTTTACTAGCAAAATCAAAATCTTCTAAATCAAAAATACTCTTAATATCGCCTAATATAAATTTGTTTGCGTGTTCGCAAGCTTCATTTGTAGTATGAGTTAATACAGGTGCTAGTAAAACTAATAATTTTTTAAGTATTAAAGCCATTGCAGTAATTGACGCTGTTCTTTTGCTATCTTCTTTAGCATCACAATACAAGCTATCCTTACAAATATCAAGATAAACACCGCTTAAATCAGCACTTAAAAATGTGCAAAGTGCATTCATACCTTTAGCGAAATCATATTCTAAGAATGATTTTTTGTAAAGTTCAAACACATTATTAGCTTTATTTAAAATCATTTTGTCTAAATCACTGAAATTATAATTATAAGCTTTTAAATCGCTAGTATTTGCTAATAAAAATCTTATTGTATTTCTTATTTTTCTATATTGTTCGCTAGTTTGTTTTAATATGCTTTCGCCTAATTTAACATCAGTTGAATAATCACATAATGTTATATAAAGTCTAAAGATTTCTAAGCCATAATTTTTTGCAATTTGTTCTGGTGCTATTACATTGCCTAGACTTTTACTCATTTTTCTACCTTTTTCATCAACGGTAAATCCGTGAGTTAAAACTGCTTTATAAGGTGCTTGTTTGTTTAAAATAACGCTTAATAATAATGAGCTTTGAAACCACCCACGATGTTGGTCGCTTCCTTCTAAATACATATCAGCTTGAGTTGTTTTGATATCGTAATTTCCACTAGCTAAAACAGCGTTAAATGTAGAGCCGCTATCAAACCAAACATCTAAAATATCAGTAACTTTTTCTAATTCATCTGCTTTATATTTTGAATTAGCCGGTAATAAATCTTTAATATCTTTTTGCCACCATACTCTTACGCCTTCTTTTTCAAATATGCTTGCAAGGTGTTCGTAAAGTTCAAAATCCATAATCAAATTCCCTGATTTATCATTAAAGAATGCTAAAGGCACACCCCAAGAGCGTTGTCTTGAAATACACCAATCAGGTCTATTACTAATCATAGTTCCTATTCTATTTCTTCCTGCTTTTGGATAAAAACTTACTTCATCAAGTGATTTTTGAGCTAATTCTCTTAAAGTCATACCATTGTAAAATTCTTTATCCATAGCTATGAAAAATTGTTTAGTAGCTCTATAAATTATTGGTTTATGAGTTCTCCAGCAAAATGGATATGAGTGTATAAATTTAGAGCATTTTAAAAGACTTTTGCCCAATAATTCAATAATTACTTCATTTGCTTTAAATACATGCATTCCTAATAATTCAGGTTTATTTGGCACTAATCTTTTGATATTTTCATCATAACAACCATCATCTCCTACAGGCATTTCTACTTCAATGTTATATCTTAAACAAGCATAATAATCATCTTCTCCGTGTCCTGGTGCAGTATGAACTAAACCACTACCGCCATCCATTAAAACATGCTCTCCTGTTATGAATTGAGATAGATTATTGTTTAAAGGATTTAATGCGTTTGTATTTTCTAAAAAATCTCCTTTAAATTCAAGCACAGGTTTAATATTAAATTCTGCTAAATCTTCTAATCTTTTTTTAGCTACGATAAGACCATTTTCTCCTAAAACATATAGCTCATCTTTATTTAATGCGATTGCTTTATTTGCTGGTAAAGTCCAAGGAGTAGTAGTCCAAATAACAGCTCTTGCGTTGTTTAAAACACTATCATTTGCTCCTAAAGATTTAAGTTTTGCTTTTGCATCATCGTTTAGTTTGAATGCTACGAAAATTGAATAATCTTCTTTATCTTCATATTCAACTTCTGCTTCAGCTAAAGCACTTTTAGCAGCCCAACTCCAATAAACTGGCTTACTTCTTTGAATTAATAAACCATTTTTAGCTACTTCTAAAAGAGTTTTGTAAATATTTGCTTCAAATTTAAAATCCATAGTCAAATAAGGCTTGTCAAAATCTCCAATTATTCCTAAGTCTTTAAATTCTTTCATTTGAATACCTATGAATTCTTTTGCGTGTTCGGTGCAAGCGTCGTGAATTTCTTTTATACTTGGATTTTTATCTTTTAATTTGATTTCAACTTGTTGTTCAATAGGCAAACCATGGCAATCCCAACCAGGAGTATATGAAATTGAATTATTAGCTAGAAAATATCTAGTTTTATTAATCATATCTTTTAAGATTTTATTTAAAGCATGACCTATGTGTAAATGCCCGTTAGCGTAAGGTGGGCCATCGTGTAGGATAAATTTAGGTGCTTTTTTATCTCTTAATTGTGCGTATGCAAATGATGAAAATTTTTCAAAACTTTTTTTCTCGTTTTCATAAAGATTTGCTCTCATCTCAAAAGTAGTATTGGGTAATAATAATGTATCTTTATAATCCATAAATGTGCCTTTAATATTTTTTGATTGTTAAAATGCACTTATTTTGCTATACTTTTTTAAATAAAAGGATAAGAAATGAAACATTTATTAATATATTTTACAAAAGATTTGAGTTTTAATAGTAGTTTTTGTGAATTTGTAGATAGAAGTTTGGCTAAGAAGAATTTGTTTGCTAATACTATCATTAAGCTTAATGATGATGATTCTAAATTAAATACTCTTTTAGAAATAGATGTTAAAAAATATGAATTAGTAACGATAATTGCTGATGAGCATTCTTTTTCTATGATTAATAAAATCCTAGCTACACTAAAAGAATGTGAATTGAGCTTAATTGATGATGAGTTTATAGTAGAAAATCCTAAAGATTATAAGAAAAATTCAGTTTTAATAGATTTAAATGGGGTTATGATTAATATATTAAAAGCTAGTATGTTTTATCTACCTGAAATTTTGCATAATACAAAACTTAGTTATGATTTTTTAATAAGTGATTTGGATTTAGAAAGTGCTGAAATATTATTAAATACTAGCGTAAAGCCTTATGGAGTAAGTCTTAATATTTATTCACTACTTGATAATTTATTATATGTCAAAGTAAATACTAATGAATATTCAGATGAAATAGGGCTTTTAAATTCCGTTAAATCATTATTCCCTAAAAAAGTGATTTTTGCTGATAATTTATACGAGCATATAATTAAAAAATTAAAAGAAAATAACAAAAAATTAAGCTTTGCAGAAAGCTGCACTGGTGGATTATTAGCTAGTAATTTTACTAAAATTAATGGCTCAAGTAGTGTTTATGAAGGTAGTGTTATAACATATTCAAACAAAAGCAAAAAAGCTTGGCTAAATGTAGAGGATATTCATTTAGAAAATCAAGCAGTTTATTCTCAAAATTGCGCTTTAGCAATGGCTACGGGGGTATTAAAATTAACTAAGGCAAATTACGCTATAACTTGCACGGGGGTTTTAGGAGATAGCGATGATTTAGGTGTTAAAAGCGGTGTAGCTTTTATATGTGCTATTAGTGATACAGGCTTGATTTTGCACGAGAGATTAGAATTACTTGGAGATAGGATTTATAAGCAAAATCAATGTGCTTTAGCCTGTGCTTTATTGCTTTGCAAACTTGAAAGAGAAGTGTTTTTTGAATGATTTATGTAGTTGGTTTAAAAAACGAAACAAATATAAAGAGTATTTTTGTAAATGAAATAATTTTTAATGATTTTAGCATTAATGATGATTTTGATGCTTGTATTTTTACTAGCAAAAATGCCGTTAAATCTTGTGTATTAAATAATATTAATCTAAAAAATAAAAAGATTTTTAGTATAGGTTTAGCAACTACGAAATACCTAAATAGTTTAGGCTTAGATGTGTTTTATACAGGCAAATCAGCTCATGCAAGTGAATTTAAAAACGAGATATTGCCACTGCTAAATAATTTAAAATGTGTTTATTTTAGGGCTTTAAATATTATAAGTGATTTAGATGAGTTTTTAGATTCAAATAATATTAGCCTAAGGTCTGTAATAGCATATAGTAACGCTAGATTAAATACGCCTTTAGATAATGATTTAAACCCTTTTATAAAGTCAATAAATAATGAAGATATATTGATATTTTTAGCACCATCAGGAGTGCGTGATTATAAGTATTTTTTCAAAACTTTTCCAAAAAATATAATAGCAATAGGAAAAAGCACTGAAAATGAATTAAAAAAATATAATGTAAAAAATATTTTTGTTTCAGACTATCCTACTTTGCAAGATTGCTTAAACCTAGCTAATACTTTAAATAAAGTTTAGGAATTTCAATTTGAAATTCCTTTTTTAATCAATCTTTAAAATACTTAAAAATGCTTCTTGTGGTAAAGATACTTTACCTATTGCTTTCATACGCTTTTTACCTTCTTTTTGCTTTTCAAGTAGCTTTCTTTTTCTAGTAATATCCCCGCCGTAGCATTTAGCAGTAACATTTTTACCCATTGATTTTACATTTTCACGAGCTATGATTTTATTGCCTATACTTGCTTGAATTGCTACTTCAAATAATTGTCTAGGCACAATATCTTTCATAGCTTTTACTAAATCTCTACCTTTGCTTAAAGCCTTTTGATTTGGCACGATAATGCTTAACGCATCAACCGCTTCTCCAGCCACTTTTATATCAAGCTTTACTAAATCTCCCACTCTATAATCACAAAATTCATAATCAAAACTAGCATATCCACGAGTAAGTGATTTTAATTTATCATAAAAGTCCATAATAATCTCATTCATAGGTATATCGTATTCAAGCAATACTCTATTTTCTGTTATATAATCCATTTTTGTTTGTATTGCACGGCGATTATTTAAAAGAGTAATTAAATTCCCTAAAAACTCGCTAGGAGTTATTATGGTAGCTTTTACATAAGGCTCTTTTATGTGGTCTATTTTATTTACAGGTGGTAAGTCGCTTGGGTTTTGGATATTTAATACGCTTCCATCAGTTAAATTAACTTCGTAAGTAACGCTAGGAGCGGTTGCTATTAGGTCTAGATTAAACTCACGCTCTAAGCGTTCTTTTATAACTTCCATATGTAATAAACCTAAAAAGCCAACCCTAAAGCCAAAACCTAAAGCAAGTGAAGTTTCTGGCTCGTATGAGATTGAGCTATCGTTTAGTTTTAATTTATCTAAAGCATCTCTTAAATCTTCAAATTTATCAGTTTCAATCGGATAAATCCCTGCAAATACAAAGGCTTTTGCTTTAGCAAAACCTTCAATTGGCTCTGTTGCTTTATCTTTTGCTAGGGTTATTGTATCTCCTACGCTAATTTGTGCTATGTCTTTTAGTCCTAATACAACGATACCAACTTCTCCTGCTTTAATTGTATTTGTTGGCATTGGATTTAGTGGGTGTGGATAGCGTAAATCTAATACATTATGCTTTACGCCTTCGTGCATTAAATATATTTCATCGTTTTTATTAATCTCTCCGTCCCTTACTCTAACTAAAGCTAAAGCCCCTAAATAGCTATCAAACCAGCTATCATAAATTAGTGCTTTTAGCTTATTTTGATTACTTTTTGGTGCAGGAATTCTCTCACAAATTGCTTGTAATAATTCAGCAATTCCTATCCCAGCTTTTGCACTAACTTCTATTGCATTAGAACAATCAATTCCTATTATATGCTCAATTTCAGCCTTTACTTTTGCAGGATTTGCTGCGGGTAGGTCAATTTTATTAATTACAGGAATTATTTCTAAATCATGCTCAATTGCCATATAAACATTTGCAATTGTTTGTGCTTGAACGCCTTGTGAAGCATCAACTACTAATAATGCCCCTTCGCAACTTGCTAAACTTCTACTAACTTCATACGAAAAATCCACATGACCTGGGGTGTCAATAAGATTTAAAATATAATTTTCTTTATTATAAGTATAATTTAATCTAACTGATTGAGCTTTTATAGTAATTCCACGCTCTTTTTCTATATCCATAGTATCCATTACTTGCTTACTCATTTTGCGTTGCTCTATAGCATTGCAAGTTGTGATTAAACAATCTGCTAAAGTGCTTTTACCATGGTCTATATGTGCTATTATTGAAAAATTTCTTATATTTTGCATTAAAGTTCCATTATTTTGATGTGATTTTTAATATTAACAAAAAATAATAAATTACAGATTGTAAAAAGGGCATAAAGCCCTTTTTTAGCAAAATTTCTTGTAATTTGTAGCTAGACCTGCAAGGCTAGTTTCTTTATATCTTGTATCCATATCCTTGCCTGTTTCATACATAGTTTTAATAACCTCATCAAGCCCAACGCTAGGAGCACTCTCTCTATCCATAGCCATTTTAGCTGCACTTACAGCCTTTATCGCTCCGAATACATTACGCTCAATGCAAGGAATTTGAACAAGTCCTGCAACAGGATCGCAAGTTAGCCCTAAATGATGCTCCATTGCAATTTCAGCAGCAGAGCAACAATCAATCGGACTTGCCCCCATACTAAAGGCAAATGAAGCAGCTGCCATTGAAGAAGCTGAGCCAATTTCTGCTTGACAACCTGCTTCAGCTCCACTAATACTTGCGTTTTTCTTAAACAATGAACCTATCGCCATTGATACTAATAAAAAGTCTCTAATGTCCTTTTCGCTCATACTTTTTACATGTTCTTTTAAGTATAAAAGCACAGCAGGAACTACCGCACAAGCTCCATTGGTTGGAGCAGTTACTACACGATTACCCGCTGCGTTTTCTTCTGAAACACTCATAGCATAAAGGCTAAAATAATCTATAAAATCCAAATCACCCTTACGATTTAAATTCTTATCATCTAAAAGCATTAATTTTTTGGCTAATGCAGGAGCTCTTCTTTTAAGCTTGATTGGTCCTGGTAGAATTAGTTCATTTGAATTAGCACCTGCTTTAAAACTATCTTGCATTGCTTCATAAATCTCTTTGCAATAATTATTTATATATTCTTCGCTATTAAAATTAAGCTCATAAAGCATTGCAATTTCGGCTATGTTTTTATTATATTTATTACATAACCACAAAAGCTCCGTCGCACTATCAAAAGAATAATCATAATTTTTTTCTTGATTAGTTTGATTAGTTTTACTAATCTCATCTTCACTTTTAATAAAGCCACCACCAACTGAATAATAAGTCTTAGATTTAACACAAGTATTATTTGAAAATGCTTCAATCGTTAAAGCATTTTCGTGATAGCTTTTAAATTCTTTAGAAAAAATAATATCGCTATTTTCATCAAAATCTATTTCAAATTCATTTCCTAATAAAAGCTTTCTTTCGTTTAATCTTAATAATACAACTTGTTTTTGTTCTGGGCTTATTGTTTTTACATTTAAGCCACTAAGACCTAAAACCACAGCAATATCGCTTAAATGTCCTTTACCTGTAAGTGATAAAGAGCCAAATAAAGTAACTTTTATCCTAGTAATTTCTTTTAAATTTAAACCTTTTAAAAACTCATTTCCCGCAACAAAAGGTCCAACTGTGTGCGAACTTGATGGACCAATGCCGATTTTAAAAATACTTAAGTTACTCATAAGTTCATCTTATAAATTACACTTGTAATTGTGATAATTCCCATAATAGCTACGAAATAACAAGCCGCACCATTTTTATAAACTCTTAGCTCTGGGATTTTATATATAGCATATACAGGCATTAAAAATAATATTACAGCAATAATAGGACCGCCTAAATCTTCTATAAATCCTAAAATACTAGGGTTATAGTAAGCTACTATTATCATAGTTACATACATAAATATAGTTGTAAAGGCATTATTTTTACTAACAGCTTTTCCGCTTACTTTTTTAATAAGTCCATTTAAGCCTTCTCTAGCACCAAAATAGTGTCCAAAAAAGCTAGTTAAAATTGCCAAAAATGCAACAGCAGGAGCACCATAGCTTATGATATTTCCATCAAATTTATTAGCAAAATAGCTAAGGATTGGAATATTTGCATCTCTTGCAATAGCAAACTCATTTTTATCAAGACATAAAATACAAGAAAATACAAAAAACATAACAAATACTAATAAAAGCGTAGCGTTATTAAATAATATTTGCTTTCTTTTTGCGTCCGAGTTTTCTTTATACTCATTATATGTATTTAGGCTAAAAGTTGAAATCGCAGGAGAGTGATTAAAGCTAAATACTAATACAGGTAAAGTAAGCCATATTGTGCTAATAAATTCCTTTGCACTTGGAACTTCACCTAAAACTTCTAATTTCCAATGTGGAATTAAATAAAGTGAAAATAAAAATAGTATTAAGCATAATGGATAAACAAGCCATTCACAAACTTTAGTAACTAAAGTTTCATTAGTAAACATTACAGCCATCATAATTGTAATTAAAACAATAGCCAAGATTAAGCGATTTGGCTCGGCTAAGCCTAATTGATTTACCATAAATGAGCTTATAGTATTTGTAATACCAACCCCATAAGCAAGACAAATAGGATAAATTGCAAAAAAGTATAAAAATGTAATCACAATTCCTACTTCTTTACCAAAATATTTATTCACAGCATCAGTAATATCTCCACCTTTAGTAGAGCCTACAAAATATGATAAGAATAAATGTGATAAATAAGTCATTGGGAAAATTAATACACACATTAAAACAATAGGCCAAAAGCCACCAGTTCCTGCACGAATAGGTAAGAATAAAATTCCAGCACCAACAGCAGTGCCAAACAATGAAAACATCCAACGATTGTCAAATTCGCTCCATTTTTTCATTATTACTCCTTAAAATAATTTAAAGCCGCTATTTTAATTATATTTATATAACTTATTATAAATTTAAATCAAACTTTTAAAATAAATGTTACAAAATGTAACAAAATATTAAAATTTATAAAAAATAATATGATTTTGATATTTATTATCTTTTATTTATTATAATTACTTCGTTTTTTTAAATTTAAAGGAGATATTATGAATTTATTACATCCAAAGAGCTTAAAAGACATTATTAAAAAGCCAGATAATCAAAAAAATCCTTTTGAAAGATTAATTATTGCTTGCGAAGATAAAAGCAGCAAACATAAGTAATTAACCAAAAACGCTTGAATTTATATATAATGATTTTTTGAAATTTTTTATTAAGGAGAGCGTTTGCAAAGTTTATTAGAAGAAATACATTTATTTTTAGATTTAATAAATGGTTATTTATATACTTATTTTTTAGTTTTTGCACTAATTATTGTAGGTATAATTTATTCTATCAATACTCGTTTTGCTCAGTTTAGATTGATGGGTAATGTTTTAGCATTATTAAAAGAAAAGCAAGACAACAAAGACCATGTTAGTAGTTTTGAAGCTTTAATGATTTCAACTGCTTCAAGGGTTGGTATTGGAAATATCGCTGGAATTAGCACTGCAGTTGTAGTTGGTGGTGCAGGTGCATTGTTTTGGATGTGGGTAATGGCATTTATAGGCGGTGCAAGTGCATTTGCTGAAAGCACATTGGCTCAAATATATAAAAGCAAAGATGAAAATGGTTTTCGTGGAGGACCTGCATATTTTATTGAAAAAGGATTGGGAAATAAATTTTTTGGTAAATTATTTTCAGTTATTTTAATTATTACTTATGCTTATGGATTTAATGGACTTCAAAGCCATACTATGACTTCAGCATTTGAGATATATTTTCCTGATAACTTTAGTAGTGCAAGTATAGTTATAGGTATTATTTTAAGTGTTGTTGCTTTTGCATTATTCTTTTCAAATTCAAAATCGCTTGGAAAAGTAAGCTCAATTATTGTTCCTATAATGGCTTTTGTTTATATTTTATTAAGCATTATTGCTATGGCTATGCACTATGATTTAATACCATCTGTGTTTAAAATGATTTTTAATAGTGCTTTTGATTTTCAAGCTATTTTTGGTGGATTTGCAGGTAGTGTTATAGTAATAGGAATTAAGCGTGGATTATTTTCAAACGAAGCTGGTATGGGTTCTGCTCCAAACGCAGCTGCAGCAGCAAATACAAGCCATCCTGTAAAACAAGGAATTATTCAAAGTTTTTCAGTGTTTATTGATTTAATTATATGTTCATGCTCTGGATTTTTAGTATTGTTCTCACAAAGTTACATTAATCAATTATCAACTGGCGAAACTAAATTAAATGCTTTACCTATGGTGCAACAATCAATGATGGAATATTATGGTACTTGGGGACTTCATTTTATAACTTTTGCAGTTATTTTATTTGCTGTAACTTCTTTAATTGGTAATTTTTACTATGCAGATGCAAATGTTAAAAACCTTACAAAAAATAATTTAAATGAATTAGTTTTTAAAATAAGTGCTGTTGCTATGGTATTTATTGGTTCTCAATTAGATTTAAAAGTAGCTTGGGATTTAGCAGATATTACAATGGCTGCAATGGCTTCTATAAATATCATTGCTATTTTATTATTAAGTCCTATTTTAATAAGATGCTTAAAAGATTATGATGAGCAAAAGAAAAGAGGTTTAGATCCTGTATTTAGTGCTAAAAAATTAGGTATTAAAAACGCTGAATGTTGGGATTAAGCAAGATTTGAATTAGGTTAAATCCTAATTCAAATTCTTTACCATTTATATCCAAATCCTATTCTTAAATCAAAATAATTAGGCACTTTACTTGAAACCTTGCAAATATCTTTATCACAATTACTAGACTTTAATCCACTTGCTAAGGCTATATCAAATATATTAAAGAAATTAGCTCCCGTTGTAAGTATAGTCCCATAATCTTTTTTAATATCGTAAGCTAAGCCACCCCTTAGATTAAAATAATCATTAAATTCGTATTTAACACCACCACCTAACATTTGAGATTTATTGTATTTATTTGATAAAGTTGTGTTTGTAACTAAATCAGTATCAAAAGCAAAAGTAAAATCACTATATTTATATGCCAATCCAAATCTTACTTGCGGATTTAATCTCATACTGCTTGAATGGAATTTGATTTTAGGATTATTTAAATTTTTAATAACCAATCCAGTAGAAAAATCATCAATACTATATAATGCTCCTATATCTATTCCAAAAGTATTTGTTGATTTTGCATTATGCAAATCATTTTTAATATTTATATCTTTAGAATTAACCCCATTCATATCTATTTTAATGCCTTTTTCTACTTGATATGCTTGAATATTCATATATTTTAAACTAGCACCTAAACTAAGCTCTCCATAAGGCATTATAAAACCATTTGCGTAGCTAATCGGCACTTCTGTTATCATTAGCATTGTTGTATTTAAAGGATTTTTTACACTATCTTGCATTGCTGAATGATTTAAATATTCTTCTTCGCTTACATTGGTTACGAATAATTGTGAATTGCTTTTAAATAATTTTAAATAAATATATCTATCATCATCTTTTATTTTTATTATTAAACTACTTTTTTCTTTATTTAATGAAGCATAAGTATTAAGTGAAATCGTATTAAATAAGCTTACAGAAAAAGCACTTAAATCCCCTAAATTATTGTTATATTCTAAACCACTTAATATATTTAAATTAACTTCATTATCATAAACTGCATTATAAATTAATTCAATATCATTTAAGGTATTTTCATCAAGAAAGGTATCTAATTTAGTATCTCCAATATCTAACAATAAATCATCTAAATTAACATTACCATCTTTTGAATTCTTTATTACATCTAAGACATTTTTTGTATCAGTATCACTTATTATATTTGTTAATAATTTTGTATCAACGCCATTGTTATTTAATTCTTCATTTGTATTATTTGTTGAAGTTATTAGCTCGGTTTTTATTGTTGTAGATAATTCATCATTATCTTGCATTTTATTTTTTAAATCACTAATTATATTGTCTAGTTCATCTTTAGTTAAATTATCATCTAATTCATCTTTAAAAGTTTTTGCTAATAAGGCTAAATCTTCATTATCGCTATTTGTGTTTCTTGATATAAAATCATCTATAACACTACCAAAATTACCAAATTTTAAATTATTGGCTCTTGAATTGTTGTTTGGATTAAAAATATGCTTTATTTTGCTTATATTTGCTTCAATTTTTTTATTTATAGATTTATCAAGATTAGATAATTCTAAAAGATTTTTTTGATTATAATTTGCTCCAAAACTAAAATTAACCCCATTTTTAGAATAAATCAAACTAGCAGGATTATAATAAGCTGCAAAATCATTATCTTTAAGTGCAACTCCAGCATATCCCATACTCAAAGGTATATTGCCTAAACTACCAAATTCTAACGCCAAAGCACTAAAGCTAAAAGCACTAGTTAATATTATCTTTTTCATAATTTTCCTTTTTAAAATATTTAAAAATTATATAGTTACTTTATTATTGTTACTTAATGTATCAAAAAAAATAATTTTTAGATTATTTTATTTAATTAATTGGCTTAAAAAATATAATTTTTTATAAAATCTTTCAAAAGGAGATTGGTAAAATGACAAGCAAATTATTTGTAGAATTACTTTATAGCGTCGGCTTTATAAGTTTGTTTTTATTATTAGGTGTTTTTCTTAGAGCTAAGATTAAGTTTTTTGGTCAAACTTTTATACCTGCTTCAGTAATTGGTGGTTTTATTGTTTTAATACTTGGAAACAATGGATTTAATATATTAAAACTGCCTGATGAGTGGATGAATATTTATAAATTATTACCTGGAATATTAATTGTTCCAGTTGTAGCTTCTGTTCCACTTGGTTTAAGATTTGAAGGAAGTTTAAAATCAAGTAAAAATATTTTGCCTTTAGCATTTATTATAATAGCTATATCTATGTTTCAGTTTGCAGCTGGACTTAGCACTCAATATGTATTTACTGATAATTTTTATTCTACTTTTGGATTAGAACTTGGTATTGGCTATGTTGGTGGGCATGGAACGGCTGCAGTATTGGGAAATTTACTTCATAATTTAAATCTTGAATATTGGGAACAAGCTCAAGGTGTTGCTATTACTATGGCTACTTTTGGGCTTGTTGGCGGAATTTTATTTGGAATGGTGCTAATAAATTATGCAAGCAGAAAAAATGAAACAAAAATATTAAAAACTCCACAAGATATTCCTGTAAGTTTTAAAGTTGGTTATCATAATGATATAAACAAACAAAATAGCTTAGGTAGAGAAACCACTATGAGTTCATCAATAGATGCTTTGGCTTTTCATTTGGCTATTATTTTAGGGGTATGTGCTATTTCTTATTTTGTATTAAATACTATTAAAGAATACAAAATACCTGTATTAAGCGAAATATCAATTTGGGCTTATGCTATTATAATAATGTTTATTGTTTGGGGATTGATAATTAAACTAAAATTAAGTTTTTTAATAGATGAAAAAGTTAAATCAAAAATATCAGGCTCACTTACTGAATTTGCGGTAGTTTGTGCTATTGCTAGTTTGCCTATTAAAGCTGTATTTGAATACCTTATGCCAATACTATATATGGTTATTGTAGGTTTTGTTTTAACTACTATATTTTTATATTTTATGTGTAAGTGGCTTTTAGATGGATATTGGTTTGAGATGATGATTGCCACTTATGGCTCTTGTTGTGGTGTATTTTTAACAGGTATTTTATTGCTTAGAATATGTGATCCAGAATTTAAAAGCCCAGCAATAAGCAATTATTCTTTATCTTATACCATTTCAAGCGTTACTTATTTTGCATTGTTAAATTTCATAGTTACTACAATAGTTTTTAGCGGCCTTTTTAGTGGAATGCTGCTTTCTATGGGAATTGGCTTATTAGCTACAATATTGGCAATACTATTTGCAAAAATTAAAATTAAAGGAGTGTAAAAATGAAAAATTATATAAAAAGTATTAAAAACGATGTTATAAATTACAGAAGAACAATTCATCAAAACCCAGAATTATCTTATGAAGAAAAAGAAACTTCAAATTATATAGCAAATGAATTGGATAAATTAGGAATAACTTATAAAAGACAAAGCGATAATTACGGAATTATTGCGTATTTTAATGTAGATAATGCAAGTAAAACTATTGCTTTTAGAGCTGATATGGATGCTTTACCTTTAAATGAAGAAACTAATGTTAATTATTCTTCTAAAAAATCAAAATGTATGCACGCTTGTGGGCATGATGCACACACGGCTATTTTATTAGGTTTTGCAAAAGTATTACAAGAATTTAAATCAGAATTAAAAAATAACATTATTTTAGTATTTCAACCAGCAGAAGAAGCTTCTCCTAATGGTGGAGCAAAAGCTATTATTAATAGTGGTGTTTTAGATGGTATAGATGAGATATATGGTCTTCATGTTTGGCCTGAAGCAAATGTTGGAGAAGTTATGGTAAAAAAAGGTGCTATGATGGCAAATTCTGATCATTTTTATGTAAGCATAAATGGAAAATCATCTCACGCAGCAGAACCACATAAAGGAATAGATGCTTTAAGTACAGCTTGTAATTGGGTGAGCAATATACAAACATTTATATCAAGGGGACTTGACCCATTTGACAATGCTGTATTAACTATAGGGACTTTTAATTCTGGAGTTAGATACAATGTGGTATCTGAATTAACTAAAATAGAAGGGACTTGTAGAACTTTTAGCTCTAAAACTAGAGATTATTTAGAAAATAGTTTAAAAAATAGTCTTGAAGCCTTAGATAAAGCTTACGGCACTAATAGTGTTTTAGATTATCAAAGGGGCTATCCAGCATTAATTAACAATGATGAAGCAGTTGATAAAGTAGTAAAAGCAATTATTAAAAGTGATTTAAAGGTGGTATATAAAGATAATGCTTCTACAGGAGCAGAAGATTTTGCTTTTTATTTGCAAAAATATAAAGGTGCATTTTTCTTTTTAGGGACTAAGTATTCAGGTTGTTTTCCTTTGCATCATCCAAAATTTAATATAGATGAAGATATATTATTAAATGGAATTTTGGTTTTTACTAATTTAGCTTTTAATAATGCAAATGATGATTAAAAATTAACCTTAAAATATTTTAAGTTTAAATTATTTTTAAATCAAAGCTTAAGAATAAATATTAATTTTTTAAAGCTAGATGATTATTTAAAAAATTAAGATTTTCTTTAGCTTTTTTGGAATATATTAATTTCAACTTAATT
Source organism: Campylobacter sp. RM12642 (assembly GCF_020137635.1). Classification (NCBI taxonomy): domain Bacteria; kingdom Pseudomonadati; phylum Campylobacterota; class Epsilonproteobacteria; order Campylobacterales; family Campylobacteraceae; genus Campylobacter; species Campylobacter sp. RM12642. The sequence continues at coordinate 7,566 of NZ_JACGAT010000011.1, read as the reverse complement.
TTAGGAGTTAATATGAAAGGTAAGGTTCCGTTGTGGAAATTTATCGCACCAGTTGTTGCTGGTTTGCTTGTGTTTTTGCTTTCGTATTTATTTGCTGATTATTCTCAGCTTAGTATGAATGCTTGGATTTATGTTAGCATTTTTGCTGCTTTAGTTGTGGGGCTTATCTTAGAGCCTATGCCACCTGCTTTTTTAGGTATTATTGCTATAGCTTTAGCAGTATTATTTAAAGTTGGTCCTGCAAAATCAGGAGAAGTTGGTGCAAAAATTACTTCAGAAGCTGCGATTAATTGGGGTTTAACTGGATTTTCAAATTCTGTTGTGTGGCTTATTTTTGCTTCATTTATGATAGGAATTGGCTATCAAAATAGTGGTCTTGGTAAAAGAATTGCTTTAATTTTAGTAAATAAATTAGGCAAATCTACTTTAGGTTTAGGCTATGCAATTGCTATTGCTGATTTAATTTTAGCTCCATTTATTCCGAGTAATGCTGCAAGAAGTGGTGGAACTATTTATCCAATAGCTACAAGTATTCCTGCTATGTATGATAGCTCTCCTGATAAAGAACCAAGAAAAATAGGTGCTTACATAGCGTGGGTAAGTCTTGCTACTACTTGTATTTCAAGTTCAATATTTTTAACAGGTCAAGCACCAAACCCACTAGCTTTAGAGATATTATCAAAATCAGGCATTGCTGTAGTTGATTGGATGGGTTGGTTTTTATGCTTTTTACCTATTGGTATTATTTTGTTTTTAATCACTCCTTTATTAACTTATTATATCTATCCACCAGAAGTTAAAGGCTCTAGTAAAATTAGTGCTTGGGCTAAAGAAGAATTGGTAAAACTTGGTTCAATTAAATTAAAAGAATTATTAATGTTAAGCATTTCAATTCTTGCTCTAATTTTATGGATAGGTTCAAAGACTTTTGGAGTTAGTGCTACTACAACTGCTTTAATTGTAATTATTCTAATGATAGTTACTAATATTATTACTTGGAATGATTTTTTAGCTAATAAACCAGCGTGGAATGTTCTTACTTGGTTTGCTACTTTAGTAACAATGGCAGGTGGATTAAAAAATGTTAGATTTTTAGAATTCTTATCAAAATATACTGATAGTTTATTAAGTGGTATTAGTCCTACTTTAGCAGTATTTATATTATTACTTGTATTTTGTTTATTAAGATATTTCTTTGCTTCTGGGACTGCATATGTTACTGCAGTTGTTGGAGTGTTTGCAATTATTGCAAGTAAAATTGCTGGTTATGATGCGTCTTTTATTATGATGTTTTTACTAGCTCCAATGGGTATGATAAGTGTTTTAACGCCTTATGGGACAGGACATAGCCCAATTTGGTTTGCGAGTGGTTATATTAAAGGTGCAGAATTTTGGAAATTAGGTGCTATTTTTGGAGCTATTTATTTACTAATTTACACACTTATTGCGTATCCGTGGTTTAAATTCATTATTCCACATATTTTTTCGTAGGTCGTTTGTTAAACATTAGTAAAATGAGAAAAATTTAAGAAAAGGAGTTAAAGTGTCTAGTAAAATTGAAAATTTTTTAGGCAAAAGAGTTGATGGCACTAAATCACGCTTACCTGCTAAGCTTGATTTTTATCAAAGTGCTACTGGTTTAATTCTAGGGCTTTTTATGTGGGGACATATGCTTTTTGTTTCTACCGTTTTAATCAGTCCTGAATTTTTTGAAGCTACGGCTAAGTTTTTTGAGGGTTCGGCTATTTTTGATACACCAAAACCTGCTTTAGTATCTTGTATGGTGCTTATTATTTTTATTATTTTCTTTATTCACGCTGCTCTTGGTATGAGAAAATTACCAATTACTTATCGCCAATGGCAAATCGCAAGAGAGCATTCAAAACTAATAAAACACGAAGATACAACGCTTTGGGTTATTCAAGCCTGTACAGGTTTTGTTATGTTTTTCTTCGCTTCAATGCACCTTGCAATGATGTTTTTTAATCCTGAAACTATTAGATTTTTAGGTGCAGTTGAAAGAATTGTAAATCATAATATGTGGGCGTTTTATTTAATTTTATTATTCGCTGTTGAGCTTCATGGTGGTATTGGTCTTTATAGACTTTGCGTTAAATGGGGTTGGTTTGATGGAAATGATGTGCATACTGCAAGAGCTAGAAGAAAAACTCTTAAAAAATTAAAATGGGTTATTAGTATTTTCTTTATAGTTTTAGGACTTGCTAATTTAGCAGTATTTATAAAAGCTGGTATTAGCTTATAACAAACAGAAAGGCTTAAAATGAAAGTAGAATTTAGTGATGCTTTAATAGTTGGTGGTGGTTTAGCAGGACTTAGAAGTGCTGTTGAAGTTGCTAAAAGTGGTCAATCAGTTACGCTTTTAAGTATTTGTCCTGTTAAGCGTTCTCACTCAGCTGCGGTTCAAGGTGGTATGCAAGCAAGTCTTGCTAATGGTAATAAAGGCGAAGGAGATAATGAAGATTTACACTTTGCTGACACCGTAAAAGGAAGCGATTGGGGATGCGATCAAGAAGTAGCAAGAATGTTTGCTCAAACTGCACCTAAGGCTGTTCGTGAGTTAGCTAGTTGGGGTGTGCCTTGGACTAGGATTACAAAAGGTCCTAGAAATGTTGTTATAAACGCACAAAAAGTAACAATAGAAGAAAAAGAAGAAGCACACGGACTTATAAATGCAAGAGATTTTGGTGGGACTAAAAAATGGAGAACTTGCTATATTGCTGATGCTACAGGACATTGTATGATTTTTGGGGTTGCAAACGAAGCAATCAAACATAATGTAAAAATCATAGATAGAATGGAAGCTCTTAGAATTATTCACAAAGATGGAATTTGTTTAGGTGTAATTGCAAGAAGCTTAATTGATGGTAGTTTAACTGCATTTGTATCAAAAGGCACAATGATAGCAACAGGTGGATATGGTAGAGTTTATAAACAAACTACAAACGCAGTTATTTGTGAAGGAACAGGTGCAGCAATGGCACTTGAGACAGGATTATGCTCTTTATCAAATATGGAAGCGGTTCAATTTCACCCAACTCCAATTGTTCCAAGTGGGATACTTTTAACTGAAGGTTGCCGTGGTGATGGTGGTATTTTAAGAGATGTTGATGGATATCGCTTTATGCCTGATTATGAGCCTGAGAAAAAAGAATTAGCAAGTCGTGATGTTGTAAGTCGCCGTATGATGGAGCATATTAGAAAAGGAAAGGGTGTTAAAAGTCCTTATGGAGAGCATTTATGGCTTGATATTTCAATTTTAGGTCGTGCTCATGTTGAAAAAAACTTAAGAGATGTTCAAGATATTTGTAAGACATTTAATGGAATTGACCCTGCTGATGAAGGTCCAAAAGGTTGGGCGCCGGTTCTTCCTATGCAACACTATTCAATGGGTGGAATTAGAACTAAGCCAAATGGAGAAACTCCAAAGATGAAAGGTCTTTTTGCAGCAGGTGAAGCAGCTTGCTGGGATATGCACGGATTTAATAGACTTGGTGGAAATAGCTGTGCTGAAACCGTTGTTGCAGGTATGATTGTAGGAGATTATTTTTCTGAGTATTGTAAAAATAATACAATAGTAGCTGATATGCAAGTGGTTCAAAAATTCTTAAATGATGAAGCAAATTATTTAAAAGAAATAGCAAATCGTGAAGGTAAATATAATATTTTTGAAATCAAAAACGAAATGAAAGATATTATGTGGGAGCATGTTGCTATTTTTAGAACAGGCGAAGGATTAGAATACGCAGTAAAACGCCTTGAAGAATTATTAATAGAGAGCAAAAAAGTAGCTATTAAAGATAAAGAATTAAATTGCTCAAATCCAGAGCTAGAAGAAGCTTATAGAGTTCCAAGAATGTTAAAAGTTGCTTTATGTGTTGCTCGTGGTGCGCTTCTTAGAACTGAAAGCCGTGGGGCTCATTATAGAGAAGATTATCCAAAAAGAGATGATTTAAATTGGATGAAAAGAACTATGACTTATTGGGATGAAGGCTCAACTTTACCTAGAGTTGAATATGAAGACCTTGATATTATGAAAATGGAAATGCCACCAGCATTCCGTGGTTATGGTGCAAAAGGAAATATAATTGAAAATCCTTTAAGTGAAGTTCGTCAAAAACAAGTAGATGAAATTACAGAAAAATTACAAGCAGAAGGTAAAAGTAGAGCAGAAATCCAAGACGCACTTATGCCTTATGAATTACAAGCTAGATTTAAAGCAGCTAATCAAAGAATAGGGGTTGATTATGAGTAGGAAACTAACAATAAGGGTATTTAAATATAATCCACATAGTAAAATTAGCAAGCCACATTTTGCTACTTATACATTAGATGAAACTAGTGGTATGACTATTTTTATAGTTTTAAATCAAATTAGAGAAAAATTTGATGCAAGTTTGAGTTTTGATTTCGTTTGTCGTGCAGGAATTTGTGGCTCATGTGCAATGATGATTAATGGAAAACCAAAATTAGGTTGCAAAACTCTTACTAAAGATTATCCTGATGGAGTAATTGAGCTTATGCCTTTACCTGCGTTTAAACATATTAAAGATTTAAGCGTTAATACAGGTGAATGGATGGAAGGTATGTGTAAAAGGGTAGAAAGTTGGATACATACTGACAAAGTTACTGATATTTCTAAGATTGAAGAAAGAGTTGAGCCAGCAGTTGCTGAAGAAACATTTGAGCTTGATAGATGTATTGAATGTGGTATTTGTATAGCTTCTTGTGCGACTAAAGTTATGAGACCTAATTTCATAGGTGCTGCAGGACTTATGAGAGCTGCAAGATACGAGCAAGACCCACACGATAATAGAACTTTAGATGATTTTTATGAATTAGTTGGTGATGATGATGGAATTTTTGCTTGTATGAGCTTACTTGCTTGTGAAGATAATTGCCCTAAACAATTACCACTACAAACAAAAATCGCTTATCTAAGACGCAAATTAGCTACAAATAAAGGCTAAAAATATTAAGAATTTGAAATAAGATTTATTTCAAATTCTTTTTTCACTACTCATAAAATACTTAATAATTTTGCAAATAAAACTATCAAAAAACATATTATCAAAGCTAAAATATGAGCTTGTTTTACCAAAAAATGTTCTTTATTGTTTTTAAATCTCGCTATATAAATACTAATAAAAGTTATAAAAAGCATTAAAATTACTAGAGCTATTTTGATAAAAAACATAATTTTATTTATATTTGCAAAATTAGTATATTCATTATATGCTAGATAAATTCCGCTAAGAATTAATATAACAAAGCTAAGTGCATATAAAATACCTGAACTTTTAAAATAAGCCTTTTTTAGCTCATTAGCCTGTTTTAACCCATAGCATAAAATCGCATCAACAAATACATAACCTATAAAAATAATTGCTGAAAATAAGTGTAAAAAAATCACAATAAAATCAACCATTTAAACTCCTTTTTTTAGAAAAATATTATATTATTTTGCATATATAAATCTTAATTAAGGATAAGTTATGAAAGCAGTTGTAATTGGATTAGGATTAATTGGTGGCTCATTGGCTTTAAATTTGATGAAAAACAAATTTATTAGCGGAGTTTATGGAATTGACTTAAATAAAGAACACGAAAAAGAAGCTTTAAAGCTTAATTTAGTTCATGAAATTATAACTTTTGATGAGATTAAAACTTGTGATTTGATTTTCTTATGTGTTCCTGTTGGGGCTATTATTGAAATTATTAAACAATTAAAAGATATTCCAAAAACTACTACAATTATAGAATTTGGTAGCACAAAAGAAAGTATTCAAAACGCAATAAGCGATGATTTAAAAGAGCAATTCATACTAGCTCATCCAATGGCAGGAACAGAGCATAATGGTCCTAGTGCTGCTAAGATTGATTTATTTAAAAACGCTGTTTGTGTATTGTGTAATACCGAAAATACGAGCGTATTTCATCAACATAGAACCATAGAATTATTAAGCAATATTGGAATGAGAATTACTTTTATGAATGCAAGTTCGCACGATCATCATAGTGCCATCATATCTCATCTACCGCATGTAATTAGCTTTTCTTTAGCAAATTATGTGTTAGATTGCGAAGATAAGAAAAACATTTTACACCTAGCAGGTGGTTCTTTTGCTGATATGAGTAGGATTGCAAAGAGTAGCCCTGCAATGTGGGAAAGTATTTTTAAAGAAAATAAAACAAATGTTTTAAATGCTCTTGATGGCTTTATAAATGAACTAAATGAGTTTAAGCAAATGATAAATAACGATGAATATCAAAAGCTAAACGAATGGCTTAAGAATGCTAATAAATTAAAAGAGATTTTATAATTTCATTGATTTCAATTAATATTTTTTTAATTGAAATCATAATTTTTCTTATTATTCCTTAAACGCTTAAACCATTGCTACATAGATATTTAAAAATTTTTTTACTATTAAATATTATTCAATTCTTTAATTGTAACATTAACGCAATTTTTTAAAAAGGAGTATTATGAAATTAACAAACAAAATTCCAGCATTAATTGCTATCCCACTTGTAGTTTGCTTTATTGTATTGTGTATAGTGAATTATTCTAGTTCAAAAACTGATTCATTATCATTTACAGACAAAGCTAAAGAAAACGGCTTAAATGCCACTATGCTTTATGTAGATTCTTATTTTAATTCAAGAATAAATTTTATAGAGCAATTCTCACCAATTTTAGCAAATTCAATTAGTGAAGATAATCAAGATGAGAATATCTTTAAAATTCTTAAAAATTATTTAGGAATTTCAAATTTCTCTGCTTTATTTATTGGTATGGCTGATAGTGGCAAGTTTTATTATATTAGCTCTAATAACGAGCCTTATATAGTAAAAGACCAAGATGCAAGAAGTAGGGGTTGGTATAAAGATGCTATTAGTGCCAATAGGGCTTTATTAGGTAAAGAAGTTTATCCTGATGAGAGATTAAAAGAAAAAGTTATGACAATTTCAGCACCTATTATTAAAAATGGCAAAATCATTGGAGTAATTGGTGGAGATATGGCATTTAAAGATTTAAAAAATCAAATTTTAACTTTACATTTTTCTAAGACTAACACAATATTTGCTTATGATGATAAATTAGAATTTGTAATGCACCCGAATGAAGAATTTGAATTAAAACAAGATGATGTTATAAAAATGATTGAAAATAATCTAAAAGATGGCATTTCAGTTCGCTATACTTTCAATGGTGATGAAAAAACAGCTGTATGTGTGGTATCAAAAACAATTGGCTGGAAATTCTGTAGCACAAATTTAACTAGCGATATAGACGATACTTTAAATTCTTTATTAAAACAAAATATAACATTATTTTTAGCTTCTTTGGTGATTATTTTATTATGCTTATTCTTCTTAATCAAATTCTCACTTCGCCCACTTGAAATCATTCAAAAAGGTCTAAGAGAAGTATTCGCACTAATAAATCACGAAAGAAAAACAGCAAGTAAGATTGATTTAAATTCTAAAGATGAGTTCGGAGATATGGCTAAAGCTATTAATGAAAACATTGAAAGAACAATT